>NZ_PSWE01000013.1:0-98234 GCF_002932195.1 Rathayibacter sp. AY1C4
GCACCAGGAACCCGCCCGGCCCTCACAGCGGGCGCGGCCGGTACCGCTCGATCAGCGCGTCGAACAGGCCGTTCATCCGCTCGTCGACCACGCGGCGCGACTCGTCGGCGTCGTACCACTCCACGATCTCGCGGGCGCCGTCGCTGAAGCGCACCGAGGGGGAGTACGCCGGGACGAGGCGGCGGATCTTCGCGTTGTCGAACACCATCGAGTGCGCCTTGTCGCCGATGATCCCGGCACCGAGCTCGGGGTCGGCGGCGGCGATCGCGTCGGAGGCGACGTGCACGAGGCGCGGCTCGACTCCGGCCGCCGCGGCGAGGCAGCGGTGGATCTCGTCCCAGGTCGGCGTCTCGTCGCCGGTGATGTGGAAGGCCTCGCCGATCGCGGCGGAGGCGCCGAGGAGGCCGACCAGGCCGACGGCGACGTCGTCGGCGTGCGTGAGCGTCCAGAGCGAGGTGCCGTCGCCGAGGACGACCACCTCCTGGCCGCGGCGCATCCGGTCGACGACGGTCCAGCCTCCGTCGACGGGCAGCGCGGTGCGGTCGTAGGTGTGGGAGGGGCGGACGATCGTGACCGGGAAGCCGCTCGCGCGGTACTCGGCCACGAGCAGGTCCTCGCACGCGATCTTGTCGCGGGAGTACTGCCAGTAGGGGTTCCGGAGCGGAGTCGACTCGGTGACCGGGACGCTGCGCGGCGGCTTCTGGTAGGCCGAGGCCGAGCTGATGAAGACGTACTGGCCCGTGCGGCCGGCGAACACGTCGATGTCCTGCTGCACGTGCTCGGGAGTGAAGGCGACGAAGTCGATCACGGCGTCGAAGCTCCGGTCGCCGAGGGCGGCGGTGACGGAGTCGCGGTCGCGGCCGTCGGCCTGCACCTCGCGGACGCCCTCGGGCAGCGGGCGGAGCGACGTCCGCCCCCGGTTCAGCACGGTCACGTCGTGGCCGAGCCGCAGCGCCTCGCGGACGCAGGCGGCGCTGATGATGCCCGTCCCGCCGATGAACAGCACGCTGAGCGACATGGATCCTCCTCCGGCGGCGCCCGCGGCGGACGCCTCCCGATCCGATTCCCCCACATCGGGACGCCGCACGCGAGTCCCTTGACCCGGCTATCGCTCGACGGGACGCCGTTGCTCGTCCTCCGGCTCGGGGGCGAGCAGCGCCTCCGGAGCGGCCGCCGCGGTCGGCGCGTCGGGCGTCGTCCGCTGCTCGAGGGAGCGGCCCCAGGCCGTGCCCGCGAGGATCAGCGCGATGCCGAGGAAGCCGACCGGCGCGATCGGATCGCGGGCGAGCGCGACTCCGACGACCGCGGCCCACACCGGCTCGGTGCCCAGCAGCAGGCTGACGCGGGAGGGCGAGGTGCGGCGGACCGCCCACGTCTGCACGAGGAAGCCGAAGACGGTGCAGACCAGGACGAGGTAGAGGAACAGGCCGGCGCCCACGGGGTCGAGCCCCGCGACGTACTCGGGGATCGGCACGCCGACGACGAGCGACGCGGCGCTGAAGACGACGGCGCAGGTGCCGAGCTGCACCGTGGTCAGGCGGAGGGAGTCCATCGGCGCCCGCGCCGAGAGGCGGTGCATCGACGTGACGTGCACGGCCCGTACGACGGCGGCGCCGAGGATCAGCAGGTCGCCGGGGGAGAGCGGGCGGAGGGCGCCGTTGCCCGCGAGCAGCGCGACCCCGACGACCGCGACGAGGCATGCGAGCAGGAAGCGGCCCGGGAGGCGGCGCTTCGAGACGGCGGAGTCGAGGATCGGCGTGATCACGATCGTCAGGCTGATGATGAGGCCCGCGTTGGTGGCGGAGGTGCCGGCGATGCCGTAGGTCTCGAGCGCGAAGATCGTCGCGAGCAGCGCCCCGATGGTCACGCCGACCCGCCACTCCGCCGCGGTGATCCGGTGCCGCCGCGCTGCGACGATCACGGCCAGGCACAGCGCGGCGAGGGTCATCCGCGAGCCGAGCAGCGCCATCACGCTGGAGTCGGTGACGAGCTCCTTCGCCGCGAAGTAGGTCGAGCCCCAGGAGGCGGCGACCACGAGCAGGAGGAGGTCGATCCGGAAGCGGGAGAGGAGAGCGCGCACGGCTCATCGTGGCGGCACGGAGACCCGCAGGACAAGACTGCATCTTCTTCGCCGACGCGTAAGTTGGAACTCATGGAACTCGGACAGCTCAGGGCTCTGCGGGAGCTCGGCGAGCGCGGGAGCATCGCCGCCGTCGCCGCCGCGATGCGGGTGTCCCCCTCCTCCGTCTCGCAGCAGATCAGCGCGCTGCAGCGCCGCACGCCGACGGCGCTGACCTTCCGCGACGGGCGCCGGACCGCGCTGACCCCCGCCGGCCGCGCTCTCGCGGCGGCCGTGGTCGAGGTGGAGGTGGCGCTCGAGCGCGCGGCCCGGGCGGTCGCGGACTTCGAGGGGGAGCCGAGCGGCACCGTCTCGGTCGCCGCGTTCCACAGCGCGGGGCTGGCGATGTTCGGCCCGCTGCTGGAGGCGCTGCGCGCACCGGGTCGGCCGGGCGTCGCGCTCGCCGACTTCGACGTGGCGCAGAGCGCCTTCGCCGGGCTGACCGCGGATCACGACCTGGTCGTCGCGCACCGGCTCGCTGGCAGCGCCGAGTGGCCCGGGACCGTGCGCTCCACGCCCCTCCTCTTCGAGCCGCTCGACCTCGCGCTGCGGCGCGACCATCCGCTCGCCGCGAAGGACGTCGTCCGTCCCGCCGACCTCCGCGACGAGGAGTGGGTCGCGGTGCACGAGGGCTTCCCCCTGGAGCGGGCGATCGACGCCATCGCGGTCCTCGCGGGCGGCGACGCGCGCATCCCGCACCGGATCAACGACTTCCTGGTCGCGGCGGCGGTCGTGTCGGCGGGCGACGGCGTCGCGCTGCTGCCGCGGTACACGACCGACCTGCGGGGCACGCCGGAGGTGGTGCTGCGGCCGCTCGGGATCCCGGGGCTCGGCCGCCACATCGACTGCCTCGCCCGGCCCGAGACGCTGGAGCGCTCGGCCGTGCGGGTCGTGCTCGAGCAGCTGACCGGGATCGCCGCGGGGCTCGCCGCCGCGCCGTAGCATCGTGCCGTGCACCGCCTGATCGAGACCACGGCCGGAGACCCGGCCGCCACGGACCTCTTCGCCCTGCAGGAGGCCGACCTCCTCGCCCGCTACGGCGGCGACGACACCGGTCCGCGTCCGCCCGCCGACGCTCCGACCCTGCTGCTCGAGGTCGACGGCGGGCTCGTCGGCTGCGTGGCGCTCGCGGTCGAGGACGGCATCGGCGAGATCAAGCGGATGTTCGTGGTGAGCGCCGCGCGGGGCCGCGGGCTCAGCCGCGTGCTGCTCGCCGGCGTCGAGCGGCTGGCGGCCCGCGAGGGCGTGGAGATGCTCCGACTGGTCACCGGCACGGAGCAGCCGGAGGCGATGGCGCTCTACGCGAGCGCCGGCTACGACCCGATCGCGGGCTACGGCTACTGGGGCGACGAGCCGAGCGCCCGCTGCTACGCGAAGCGGCTCGACCGCGAGGCGCTGCTCGCCGACGCGGGCTGACGCCGGGCTGGCGCTGGGCTGATGCCGGGCTGGCCGTTCGGCCGTCGGGGCGTGACGCCGGGCTGACGCCGGGCTGCCCGTTCGGCCGTCGCGGGCCGGCGCCGGACTGACGTCGGGTTCTGCGCTCGCCCGTCGCGGGCTCTCCGGGCCGCTCGGTCCAGGGTGCTCGCTAGTCGGGCCGCCCGCTCGGAGGGTCCGTGTCGGCGAGCCCGATGGGGCATCTGCGACGTCGTGGACGACTGGTCGGCGGTGCGGAGAAGCTGCTGAGGATGAGGCGCGGGAGGCGCGGCGCGCCGCCTCAGGGCAGGTTCGCGCCAGAGCGGCCTCGAGCGGCGTGCCCCGTCGCGGAGCAGGCGACTCTGTCGGAGCGGCACGGGCATCCTCCCGCGCCTCTCACCCGACTCTGCCCCCGATACCCAGGGGTGCACGATGACAGAAGGACTCCGATGCAGAACGAAGACACCAGCACGCCGAGCGGCGCCCCCGATCGTCTGACCCAGCGCCGAACCGTGGTGAAGGGCGCCGCATGGGCGATTCCTGTTGTGGCCGCCTCGATCGCCGCTCCGATGGCGTCGGCCTCAACCGCCCCCCAGTGCGCCCTGCAGGACGCGCAGCGCATCGACGCCACCTCGACCACCGCGCTCGCGGCCCGGACGATCCCCGTGCCCGCGGGAACCCAGTGGGTCCGCTTCACGGCGGTCGGCGGAGACGGCGGCGGCGTCCGCACCGGGTCGGACGTCACCAGCGCCGGTGCGCGGGTGACGGGCACCATCCCCGTCGACGCGCTCGGCGGAGCGTCCGAGATCGTCATCACCGCGGGCTCGGGCGGCAGCAACCAGGCCGGCGGCCGGGGGCTCGGCAACGGCGGGGCTCCGGGCACTCCGGGCTACATCGGCTCCGGAGGAGGGGGCGGGGCCAGCGGGATCACCGCCGCGGGCTCCCTGCTCGTCATCGCGGGCGGCGGCGGCGGTAGCGCAGCCGGCTTCACCTCGAACGACTTCACCCGGTCCGCCCGCGTCGGGCCGAACGCGGGGTCCGGCGGCCCCGTCGGCGGCTCCGGCTACGAGAGCGCCGTCTCGCGCGCGGACAGCAGCACCGGCTCCACCGAGCAGGCTCCGAGCACCGGCGGAAGCCAGACCGGGCCGGGGCAGCCCGGTGTGACGACGGTGAACGTGACCGAGTCGGTTCTCGGCAGCCCGGGCTCCGGGCGCGACGGCGGTGCCGGCGCACCGAGGACGAACGCGAGCCGCCAGGTGACCTATGCGTCCGGTGGCGGTGGCGGCGGCTACTTCGGCGGTGCCGGCGGCGGCACCTCCCTGTGGGTGCGCGGTGGCGGCTCCTACGCGGCCAACGCGTCGACGGGCGCAGGAGGCAGCAGCTTCGCCGCGTCCGGCGTGACCGTCGAGACCTCCGACGTCGACACCCGTTCGCAGACGATGGGCTACGTGGAGGTCGCCTTCTTCGTCTGCGAGTAGCGCCTGCCCGAAGGCCAGGTGAGCCTCCGTGGTCGCCCGCTCCGGCGTGCGACCACGGAGGCTCGTCGTCGTCACCGTCCGCTCCACGTCGTCCCCGTCCTCCTGATGTCCCATCACCATATCAGTATGGGACGGGAGGCGCCAGCCCTCACTCCTCCTGCGGCTCCGCGCCGTCGTGCTGCAGGCGCACCAGGACGCGGCGGAGGTGCATGGCCGCGAGGACGCCGGGACCGAGGGTCCGGGAGGTCGCGGCGGTCCGCTCGTCGACGACCTGCACGAGGTGCCGGATCGCACGGGCCGCGCCTCCGATCGCCCGGTGCGCGGCGGGGGAGCCGGCGTCGTCGCGGTCGATCGCGTCGGCGACCGCCCGGCAGGCCTCGCTCAGCGGCGGCCCGAGCGCCGGATCGAACGGGAGCGCGCCCGGCCGCTCCCAGATGGTGTCCGCGAGGGCGCCGCTCAGATCGCGGACGTGGAAGAGGATCGCGTCGAGCGTCTCGAGGCGGAGGTGGTCGGACCGGGAGTCGCGGCGGTGCAGCAGCGCGCGCGGGTTCCCCTTGCGGCTCTCGTCCGCGTCCGCGAGGGCCGCGCGGACCTCCTCCGCCGTCCGGGCCAGCTCCTCGCCGTTGCGGGCCCAGGCCTCGTGCTCGGGCGGCCACGTCTCCTCGAGCGCGGCGGCCAGCTGGCGCAGGTGCTCCGCGAGCTCGCGCCGGAACGCGTCGACCCGGGCGGACGCCGCCTCGACGGTGAGCCCGGGGGCGACGACCACGTTCACCAGCAGCCCCACCACCACGCCCACCGCCATCTGCACGAGGTAGCCGAGGGAGTAGTCCTCGGCGTCGGCCCCGCCGATGATGAGCACGAAGAGGGCCGCCATCGGCACGTACTCGCGGCCCGCGCCGAACCACCCCGTCCCCGAGAGGACCACGCCGATCCCGACGACGAGCGGGATCGTCCACCAGGTCGGGCCGACGGTGACCACCACGAGGGCGGCGAGCCCGATCCCCGCCGCCAGGCCGAGCAGGGTCTGCAGTCCGGTGCGGACCGAGCCCATCAGGGTCGGGTACATGCTGACCAGGGCGCCGAGCGGCGCGTAGTACGGGTACTGCTCCGCGACTCCGGGAGCGAGCGGCGCGACGGCCCAGGCGATGCCGACCGCCAGCGCCGTCTTGAGAGCGAGCATCAAGCGCGAGCCGGTGACCGCCTCCCGCCAGGCGAGGGCGGCGCGGGACGTCCGGGTGCGGGGCATCCCGGCACCCTAGGCGAGGGGCGCGGCCCGTCTCTCCCCTCTTGACAGCGGCGGCGGAGGCCCGAGCGACGGTGGAGGGCCGAGGGCGGCGGCTCGGGACGGCGGTGCTGATCACGACTCACGACGAACGTCCGATCCGGCCCACGTCGCCTGCGCCGTTCCACGGGGCGCCGCGGATCCTTCCTCCGTGACGAGAGCGACCGCGCGGACCGCAGGCGCCGTGAAGTGATGCCACCCCCGCTCACGGGGGCCGTTGAGTTTGCGCAGACGCCCTGTTACCGTGAACAAACCGTGCAGCTGGCGGCGTCGGAGGCCTCGAGGTGGAGGTCGCGCCGGATCCTGCGAGTCACGGCGAGTTCTTCTCCGAGGTCCACCGGGCCTCTCCCCTTGGCGCCCTCCGGCGCCTCTCCGCAGCCCCCCAGCCCCCGGGGGCGCGCCGCTCACGGTGCGCCTCCGGGCCCCACGCCGCCCCTTGACGATGGAGTCACGATGACGACCGCATCGACGCCCGTCGACGCCGAGCTCCCCCGATCCGCGGGGCTCCGGCGCCACCACACGGCCGGGCTGCTGATCCTCCTCGCCGCGGTGGCTCCGCTGCCCTACACCGCCGCCTCCCCGGCCGTCGCCCTCGGCGAGCCGACCTCCACCGACCCGATCGCGCCGGACACCGCCGACCCCGCGATCGAGTTCCACGACGGCGACTGCTCCATGGTCGCGACAGCCCGGGCAACCCCGTCGTGATGCGGAGGGCGCCCACCCTCGCGGCACTCGGCACCACCGCCCCGACCACCGGGTACACCGACATGAACCCAGGCGGCTGACCCCTCGTGCCGGTCGAGCGGCTGCCCCTCCCTGCCTGTCGAGCAGCCGCCCAGCGGCGTATCGAGCCCCTCGTGCTTCGCACACAGGTTCCGACACGCCCCTGACGGCGCTGCTCGACCGAGCAGGGCTCGGCACCCCGAGATCCTCTCCCCCTCCCCGAACCGCACCACTCCACCGAAGGAGCACCATGCCCCCCACCACCACACCCGCGCGGCGAGCGCCGCTGCGCGCAGCGCTCGCCGCGCTCGGCCTCGGAGCAGTGCTGCTCTCGGGCCTCGTCGCCCCGGCTCCGGCCGCGCAGGCGGCCGATGCCGTGATCCCGCAGCAGGGCCTCCTCGCCGACTACCGGTTCACGCAGACCACCGGCAGCACGGTCCCGAACACCGTGAGCGGAGGCGTGGGAGCCGCCACCGTCCGCAACGCGACCGACGCGCTCTGGACCGGCACGTCGCTCCGCCTCACCGGCGGCCCCAAGAGCAGCACCACCGCCCCCTGGGTGCAGCTGCCCGCGAACCTGCTGACCGGTCGCTCGTCGGCCACCGTCACGATCGAGACCCGCGCCGACGCGTCGATGCTCTCGAACTTCCACTTCCTGTGGAACATCGGCAGCGACAGCACGAACCAGTACTGGTTCGCGTCCGTCCGCGACCGGGTGCGCACCGCGATCACGACCAGCGGAGGGAACGGCGAGAACAACGCCCGCAGCGCCTCCGCCCTGACCGCCGACCGCTGGTACAGCCTCACCTCGGTGATCGACGGCAGCGCCGGCACGATCTCGTTCTTCGTCGACGGCGTCCAGGTCGCCTCGGCGCCCACCGCTCTGCGCCCCTCGTCGGTGGCGGACCAGTCGCTGAACACGATCGGCCGAGCACCGTACCCCGACCCGTTCTACATGGGCGAGGTCTCGGCGTTCCGCGTCTACGACCGCGCGCTCACCGGGGCGGAGGTGGTGGCCGTGTCGAGCGTCGACGCGAAGCCTCACGCCTCCACGTTCTCCCCGATCGCCGCCGCCGTGCTGGCCGGGGTCGCCCCGCTCACCGTCGACGACTCGACCACGAACCTGCCCGACTACGGGGGAGCGGTGACCTGGTCCTCCAGCGACCCGACCCTGCGCGTCTCGGCCGACGGCCGCACCCTCAGCGCCGACCGCCCCGCCGTGGGCCAGGCCGCGCGCGCCTCGACGCTCACCGCGACGGCGTCGATCCGCGGAATCGTGCAGACCCGCTCGATCGCCGTGACGGTCGAGCCGCAGGTCGGCGTCGACACCCCCTACGGCTACATGATGGTCCACTTCGTCGAGGACTCCCAGGGCTACGCCGAGAAGATCTACCTCGACGTCTCCCGCGGCGACGACCCGGAGAAGTGGGACCCGCTCAACGGCGCGAAGCCGATCCTGGCCTCCGACCTCGGCACCACCGGTGTCCGCGACCCGTACCTGACCTACAACCCCGACACGAAGAAGTACTACATCATCGCCACGGACCTCCGCGTCTTCGGCGGCGACCGGGGCCCCAGCACCTGCGACACCTGGTGCTACTGGACCACCAAGGGCAGCACGAAGATGAACGTCTGGGAGTCGAGCGACCTCGTGTCGTGGAGCGACGTCCGCCAGTTCGACGTGGCGCTCGACGCCGCGGGGACGAAGAAGCTCGAGGCCGGCATGATGTGGGCTCCCGAGGCCACGTGGGTGCCGGACTACGCGGGACCCGGCAAGGGCGCGTTCGTCGTCTACTGGTCCTCGACGGTCTACCCGACCGCGGCGCACACGCCGGGCACCGGATCCTCCCGCGTGCTCTGGGGAGCGACCACGGACTTCACGCAGGCCACCTACTCGTACGGCGGCACCTTCATCGACACCGGGGCCGACACGATCGACACCACGCTGATCCAGGACTCCGGCACGACCTACCGGATCTCGAAGGACAACGGCACCGGCAAGGGCATCTACATGGAGTCGACCACCTCGGCGACCTGGTGGCTGCCGACGACCTCGTGGACGCAGATCCAGTCGCGCATCGGCGCGGTGTGGTCCGGCGGCAACCCCGGTGGGGTCGAGGGCCCCGCGGTGTTCAAGGACCACGGCGAGGACACCTGGTACCTGTACGTCGACGTGATCCCCGCGACCGGCTACAAGCCGATGGTGACGAACGACCTCGACACGGGCTGGACCCAGCTCACCGACCCGGGCTTCTCGCTCGCCTCGTCGACCAAGCACGGCGGCATCGTCTCGCTGACCGCGGGGCAGTACGCCGAGGTCCGCTCGGCCGACGCCGCCTCCGCGGTCCGCTCGGACCTCGGCGAGGTGACGGTCGCCTCCGGCACCGACGCCGCGGCGGCTCTGCCCGCCCGCGCCGACGTCGTGCTCGCCTACAACCGGGGCACCGCCTCGCAGCCGGTCACCTGGAACACCTCCGCGGTGGCGACGGCGCCCGGCCGCTACTCCGTCACCGGAGTCGTCCGCACGATCGGTGCGAACGACAACCAGTGGGTGGGCGCGAACGGATCGACGGCCTACAACGCCGCCGACCGTCGGCTCTCGAGCTCCACGGCCGTCACGGTCACCGCGACCGTGGTGGTGACGGCACCGACCTCGACGCTCACCGCGTCCACCCGCTGCGTCGCGGGCAAGGTCGTCCTCACCGGAGTGGTGAAGAACACGGGCACGACGCCCCTCTCGGTCGTCATCCGCTCGCCGTTCGGCGCCTCGCAGACGCTGACCGCCGCCCCCGGCGCCAGCGCCTCGGCCGCCTTCACCACCCGTCAGGCCTCGGTCCCGGCCGCCTCGCTCACCGCGGGCGCCCTGACCGCGGCCTACCCGGCGCGCACCTGCTGACGCACGCGCGCCGCTGACGCCGAGACGGCCCGCCCCCGCCGAGACACCGCCCCACTGTGGTGCCTCGGCCGGGAGCGGGCCGTCTCGGCGTCGAGCGCCTCGGAGCTCCGCGGCGGCCGCCCCACATCCCGGCACGGCAGGCTGTACGGATGAGCGCGCCTGGAACCACCGACCCCCTCGACCACGTCCGCGTGCGCGGCGCCCGCGAGAACAACCTCCGGAGCATCGACGTCGACGTGCCGCGCGACGCCCTCGTCGCCTTCACGGGGGTCTCCGGATCGGGCAAGAGCTCGCTCGCCTTCGGCACGCTCTACGCGGAGGCGCAGCGCCGCTACTTCGAGTCGGTCGCCCCCTACGCGCGGCGGCTGATCGACCAGGTCGGCGTGCCGGACGTCGACTCGATCGAGGGCCTGCCGCCGGCCGTCGCCCTCCCGCAGCGGCGCTCCGGAGGCTCGGCCCGCTCCACGGTCGGCAGTGCGACGACGCTCTCGAGCGTGGTGCGGATGGTGTTCTCGCGCATCGGCGCCTACCCCGAGGGCGCGCCGATGCTGCTCGCAGAGGACTTCTCGGCCAACACCGTGCAGGGCGCGTGCCCCAGCTGCCACGGCATCGGCCGGGTCTACGACGTCCCCGACGAGCTGATGGTGCCGGACGACTCCCTCTCGATCCGCGACGGGGCGCTCGCCGCCTGGCCGACCGCCTGGCACGGCAAGCAACTGCGCGACAGCCTGATCTCGCTCGGACACGACATCGACGCTCCGTGGCGCGACCTGCCCGCGGAGGACCGCGACTGGATCCTGCACACTCCTGACTCCCCGCAGGTTCCCGTGTGGACCGACCGCTCTCCCGCGGAGGTGCGCGCGTCCGTGGCCGCCGGGGACGAGCCGCGCTACATGAGCACGTTCCTCGGGGTGCGCCGCTACGTGCTCGACACCTTCGCCGGCTCGAAGAGCGCCCGGATGCGCGAGCGCGCGGCCTCGTTCGTCGTCAGCGTCGCCTGCCCGGTGTGCGGCGGCCGGAGGCTGAAGCCCGACGCGCTCGCCGTCACCTTCGAGGGGCTCGACATCACCGAGCTGTCAGCGCTCCCGCTCGAGGAGCTGGTCGTCGTCGCGCGGCGCGTGCTGGAGCCCGGCTGGACCCCGGCCGACGGCGCTCCGCAGACCCGCCTGGCCGCGCAGCGGCTGGTCGAGGACCTCGTCGCCCGCCTCGCGCCGATCGTCGACCTGGGCCTCGGCCACCTCTCGCTCGACCGCTCCACGCCGACGCTCTCCTCGGGGGAGCTCCAGCGGATGCGCCTCGCGACGCAGGTGCTCTCGCGCCTCTTCGGCGTCGTCTTCGTGCTCGACGAGCCGTCCACGGGCCTGCACCCCGCCGACACGGAGGCGCTGCTCGGCATCCTGCGGACCCTGCGGGCGACCGGCAACACCGTCTTCTTCGTCGAGCACTCCCTCGACGTCATCCGCGAGGCCGACTGGATCGTCGACATCGGCCCGGGCGCGGGGTCGGGGGGCGGCACCGTCGTCTACTCCGGCCCGCTCGACGGCCTGCCGGGCGCCCGCGGCTCCGTCACCCGCCGCTACCTCTTCCCCGAGGGCGACCCGGCGCCGCTGCGCTCCCGCCGCACCGCGGAGCAGTGGATCGAGCTCGCCGGAGTCTCGCGGCACACCCTCGACGACCTCTCCGTCGCGTTCCCGGTCGGGGTGCTCACCGCGGTCACCGGCGTCTCCGGATCGGGCAAGTCGACGCTCGTGAACCAGGCGCTGCCCGATCTGCTGCGCGCCTCGCTCCGCGCCGACGTCGCCGAGGACGCGCCGACGGAGGAGGTCGGGGAGGCGGACCCGCTGCTCGACGCGGCGGCGGCGGCGACCCGCGGCACCGCCTCCGGGCCCGCGGACCGCCTGCGCCGGGTGGTGCAGGTGACCCAGACCCCGATCGGCCGGACCTCGCGCTCGAACGTCGCGACGTACACGGGCCTGTTCGACCGGGTGCGGACGCTCTTCGCGGCCACTCCGGAGGCGAAGCGCCGCCGCTTCTCGGCGAGCCGATTCTCCTTCAACCTGCCCAGCGGGCGCTGCCCCGTCTGCAAGGGCGAGGGCTCCGTGGAGGTGGAGCTGCTGTTCCTCCCGACCGTCGAGGCGCCCTGCTCGGCGTGCGGCGGCACCCGGTACAACGACGAGACGCTCGAGGTCACCCTGGGCGGCCGGACGATCGCCGACGTCCTCGCGCTGAGCGTCGCCGATGCGCGCGAGGCCTTCGCCGAGGACCGCGAGGTCGCCCGCCACCTCGACGCGCTGGTGGACGTGGGGCTCGGCTACGTCTCGCTCGGCCAGCCGGCGCCCGAGCTGTCCGGGGGAGAGGCGCAGCGGGTGAAGCTCGCCTCGGAGCTGCGTCGCGCCCAGCGCGGGGACACGCTCTACCTGCTCGACGAGCCGACGTCGGGCCTGCACCCCGCCGACGCCGACCGCCTGCTCGAGCACCTGCAGCACCTGGTCGACGCGGGCAACACGGTGATCGTCGTCGAGCACGACATGCGCGTCGTCGCCGACGCGGACTGGGTCGTGGACCTCGGCCCGGGGGCGGGCCGGGCCGGCGGCTCGGTGGTCGCGACGGGCACTCCGGAGGAGGTCGCCGAGGCCGCGGGCAGCCGCACCGCTCCGTACCTCCGGGCGGCTCTGGACCGGCGCCGCTGAGCGCTCGAGGACCCTGTCAGTCCTCTCACCGAAACCTCACCGAAAACGATTGTTAACGGTAACATTCGAGGCGGCCCGCCCCCCTGGGCCGGATTTCTCAACGACGAGAGGCCTCACGAATGAGACGACGACTCCCCCTGGCCACCGTGGCGGTGATGGCGCTGACGGCGGGTCTCCTGTCGGTCGGCCCCACGGCCCAGGCCGCCCCCACCACCTCGCTCGACGCCGCGAAGGTGCTCGAGCTCCCGTTCGACGGGTCGCTCGCCGACACCAGCGGTCGTGGTACCGCCCTCGGGATGCAGAAGGGCACGGCCTCCTACGGCACCGGCCTGAACGGCCGGGCGTTCGAGTTCACCGGATCGAACGCGATCTCGCTCGGCACTGCGGCGGCGCTGCAGCCCGCCGACCTCACCGTCTCCTTCTGGTACAAGCCGACCAGCGCGATGACCGGTGAGCAGGTCTTCACCTGGAACAAGACCGCCTACAACTCCGACGGCTGGTACCTCACCTCCGAGGGCGACGGCACCCCGCTCGCCCTCTCGATCGGCCCGTCCGGCGGTCAGCCGTACAAGGTCGCCGTCGAGACCGCGCGCTCCGGCTTCTTCCCCGCGGGGGAGTGGACGCACGTGGTCGCCACGTACGACAAGAGCACCAAGGCCGTCGCCTTCTACCGCAACGGGGTGAAGCAGACCGCCGTCGTCAAGACCGCGCCGTCCTCCTCCGCGTCCGGCGTCCTCGGCTCCGAGAGCACGTCGACGAAGACCCTCGGCTTCAACGGCCCCCAGTACAACGGCGCGCACCTGCGCGGCCTGCTCGACGACTACGCGCTCTACAACGGCGTCGCCACCACCACCGACGTCGTCGCCCTGACGAAGGCCGGGAACCCCTCCTTCGACCCCGCGAGCATCGCCCGGGCCGACCTCGAGCTGGTCGCCCCGCCCGCGAGCACCAGCACCGGCTTCACCCTGCCCACCGTCGGCGCGAAGGGGTCCGCCCTCAGCTGGACCTCCTCCGACCCGGCGACCGTCGCGATCAGCGGAGGCACGGCCGCGGTCACGCCGCCCACCGGCTCCGCGACGCAGGTCGTCCTCACCGGCTCCGCCACCTACGGGGGCAGCACCGCGGTCACGAAGACCTACACTCTCCAGGTGCAGCCCCGGGGAGTGAAGACGTCGAACTACCTTCTGGAGGCCGGCCTGTCCGACGTCTCCGTGCAGGACCCCTACCTCGAGAACGGGGAGCAGCAGACCGTCGAGTACCTGCTGAGCCTCGACCCCGAGATGTTCCTCTACTCCTTCTACCGCGAGGCCGGGCTCACGCCGACCACCAGCGGCGGATACGGGGGCTGGGAGCGCGAGAACGGCACCCGGTTCCAGGGCCACTTCTTCGGCCACTACCTCTCGGCGCTCTCGCAGGCCTACGCGACCGAGGAGGACGCGGCCACCAAGGCGGCTCTGCTCGCGAAGCTCACCGCTTCCGTCGACGGTCTGAAGAAGGTCCAGGACGCCTACGCGCTGAAGGACCCCGCGAACGCCGGCTACGTCTCGCCGTTCCCGACCCGCTACCTCCCCTCGGGCGGCGACGGCCTGCTCGTCCCCTTCTACAACCTGCACAAGGTGCTCGCAGGCCTCCTCGACGCCCACGACCAGGCGCCCGACGCCGTCTCGCAGAAGGCGCTCACCGTCGCCGGCGGCTTCGGCAGCTGGATCACCGCCTGGGCGGGCCGCCAGGCCAACCCCGGGCAGCTCCTGAACACGGAGTACGGCGGAATGAACGAGGCGCTCTACCGCCTGTACGAGACCACGCACGACCCGGCGCACAAGCGCGCGGCCGAGTACTTCGACGAGACCGCGCTGTTCCAGAAGCTCGCGAACAACGAGGACGTCCTCAACGGGCTGCACGCGAACACGACCGTCCCGAAGCTGATCGGCGCGCTGAAGCGCTACCGCGTCTTCACCGACGACCCGGCGCTCTACGCCACGCTCACCGCCGCGGAGAAGTCGGATCTCGACATGTACCGCCGTGCCGCCGAGAACTTCTGGCGCATGGTCGACGAGACCCACACCTACGCCAACGGCGGCAACAGCCAGTCCGAGCACTTCCACGCACCCGGCACCCTGTACGAGTACGCCACGAACGGCCAGACCACCGGCTACGGCGAGAACTCGACCTCCGAGGGCTGCAACATCTACAACATGCTCAAGCTCACCCGGGCGCTGTTCCAGGTGACCGAGGACGTGAAGTACGCCGACTTCTACGAGGAGACGTTCATCAACGGCGTCCTCTCGGTGCAGAACCCGGACACCGGCATGGTGACCTACTTCCAGCCGCAGACCGCGGGCTACGCCAAGGTCTTCGGGCACGAGCTCGACGAGTTCTGGTGCGACCACGGCTCGGGTATCGAGAGCTTCACCAAGCTCGGCGACTCGATCTACTTCGAGAAGCCGAAGACCGTCTTCGTGAACCAGTTCCGCTCCTCCGTCCTCCGCTCCTCCGCGAACAACCTCCGGCTGACCCAGACGGCGGACATCCCGAGCACGGACACGGCGACCCTGAGGGTCGAAGCGCTGGCCGGAGGAGCCGTGGCCGCGGACACGACCCTCAAGCTGCGCGTGCCGTCCTGGATCGACGGAGCGCCGACGCTCACCGTGAACGGTGCCGTCCGTGCCGTCACGGCCCAGGCCGGATACGTCTCGGTCGCCGTCGCCGCCGGTGACGTGCTGACCTGGAAGCTGCCCGCCGCGGTCAGCGCGGTCGCGGACACGGAGAACCCCGACTGGACCGCGTTCCGCTACGGACCGGTGCTGCTGGCGACCGAGCTCAACCGCTCGAACGTCGAGGCGTCCTACGTCGCCGGCGTCCTGGTGCGCATGGGCACGGCCGACAAGTCCGTGAACTCGAACGTCGTCGTCGCGGACTCCGCGGCCTGGAAGTCCGCGGTCCGCGGCAACCTGGTCCGCCTGCCCGACGGCGCGGACGGCAACGGCCGCACGACGATGCGCTTCGGCATGAAGAACGTCGACGCCGCGTCCGCCGCCCGGGTGTTCACTCCGTACTACAGCCTCTACAACGCCCGCTACGCGACCTACATGACCCTGATCGAGCCCGACTCGGCCGCGGCCCAGGAGCTGATCCGGACGCAGAAGGAGCAGCTGCGCGTCGACGAGACGACGATCGACTCCCTCACCTCCTTCGACAACAACAACAGCGAGGCCGACAAGAACTACAAGACCGCGCGGTCCTCGGTGGGGACCTGGCGCGGCGAGGGGTACCGCGACGGCGAGCGCTCGGCGGAGGCGTACTTCCAGTACGACATGATCGTCGACCCGGCTCTGCCGGCGAACTACCTCGGGGTCCGCTACTACGGCGGCGACGCGGGACGCACCTTCGACGTCTACCTCAACGACGTGAAGCTCAAGACCGAGGTGGTCTCGGGAGCGGCCGGAGCGACGAGCTGGTACGTCCAGTACGACCGGATCCCGGCGTCGATCCTCAGCGGTCTCGCCGCGAAGGACAGCTACAAGCGCGACCAGAGCGGGAAGTACGTGCTCGACGCGAAGGGGCAGAAGATCCCCGTCGTCACGGTGCGCTTCCAGGGCACCGGATCCAGCTACGTCGGCGGTGTCTTCGGGGTCTACACGACCGAGTCGACCACCTACGCTGCGGACCCGGAGCTGACGAAGCTCTCCTCCGACGTCGGGACGCTCTCGCCGGCTCTCGCCGCCGGGGTCAGGGACCACACGCTCACGGTGCCGGCCGGCACGACGAGCGTCTCGCTCGACCTGGACCCGGCCGTGCCCAGCGGCCTGGTGAAGGTCGACGGCGTGCTGATCGACGACACCGTCCGCCGCACCGTGCCGCTCGCGGCCTCGGGGACGACGAGCGTGGTCGTCGAGTCGTCGGCGCAGGACCACACGACGACAGCGACCTACCGCCTCTCCATCGTCCGCGCCTCCGCGGCGACGGTACCGACGACCGTGGCGGCCACCAGCCGCTGCGTGGCGGGCAAGGTCGTGGTGACGGTCACCGCTCGGAACGATGCGAAGGTCCCGGCGGGGATCACCCTCGGCTCCGCCTGGGGCTCGAAGGCGTTCACCGGGATCGCTCCCGGGTCGAGCGCCTCGCACGCCTTCACCACCCGCGCCGCCTCGGTGGCCGCGGGCTCGGCGACGGTGACCGCGACGGCGACCGTGGACGGAGCATCGGTGACCACCACGAAGCAGGCCGCGTACTCCGCTCTCACCTGCAAGTGACGTGACGACGACGGCCGCCGGGGATCGCCCCCGGCGGCCGTCGTCGTCAGTCGGAGGTGCGGTAGAGGCCCTGGAGCAGCCCGATGACGTCGCCCAGGACGGGCGGCGGGTCGCTCCGGATCCACGCGGCGTGCACGGGGACCGGCGGGGCGTCGCGGACGACCCGGTAGGCGAGGCCCTGCCGTCGGTACTGGCTCACCGTCGATTCCGCGGTCACTCCGCGGGCGGAGCCGCTGCTGATCACCGTGAGCCAGTCGTCGACGTCGGTCGTCGGGACGGTGATCCGCGGCCGGTCGTGCTCGGGCCAGAGGTCGAGCCGGGTGCTCCCGGTCCGGTCGTCGAGCGCGAGCGGAGCGGTCGCCACCTGGGCGAGCGTGACCGTGCGCTTCGCGGCGAGCGGGTCGTCGACGGACAGGGCGCAGTAGCGCTTCTCGGTGCCGATCAGAGCCGACTCGACGTCCGCAGCCGGAGATCCGCGCCGGAGGATCGCGAGGTCGCTGAGGCCCTCCGCGAGCCCCGCGGTGGGGGTGTTGGAGCGGATCAGCCGCAGCTCGTGGCGGGGGAGCGCCGCGGCCCAGCGGCGCTGGAACTCCTGGGTGTGCTCGCCGAGAGCCGACCAGGCGTAGCCGATCCGGATCGTGTCCGTTCCGGCCGCCGCCTCCTCGCGCAGATCGTCGACGACGGCCAGGACGCGGCGGGCGTGCCGCAGCACCCGCTCGCCCGCCGGCGCGAGCTCGACGCTGCGGGTCGTCCGGTGGAGGAGCCTTCGTCCGAGGACGGACTCGAGCGCCGCGACGTTGCGGGAGACCGCCGTCTGGGAGATGCCGAGGTCGATCCCCGCGTCGGTGAAGGTCCCGGCGTCGACGACGCCGACGAACGACCGGAGGTGGCGCAGTTCCAGATCCATGACCGCATCCTATTCATGCGGTTCCCGCATCGATCGGACCGGTGATGCATTGTGAGCCGGGGCCGGACGGCTCGCAGACTTCCGGCATGACGAAGCAGCTCCCCGGCGACGGACGGACCGTCGGCGTCGCGACCGCCCTCGCGAGCGCCCTCTCGAATCAGCTCGGGGCGGCCTCCGGGACTCTGGCCTTCCCGGTCCTGGGATCCGTCGGAGTGGTCGCCGTCCGGCAGATCGTCGCCGCGCTGATCCTCCTCCCGGTCGTGCGGCCGCGGATCCGCGACCTGACCCGCGCGCAGTGGTGGCCCGTCCTGCTCCTCGCCGTGGTGTTCGGAGCGATGAACCTCACGCTCTACGCGGCCATCGACCGCATCGGGCTGGGGCTGGCGGTGACCCTGGAGTTCTGCGGGCCGCTGGCGGTCGCGCTCCTCGGCTCCCGGAGCAGGACCAGCGCGCTCTGCGCCCTCGTCGCCGGAGCGGGCGTCCTCGCGATCGCCGGGCCGAGGCCCTCGTCCGACCAGCTGGGGAACGCGCTCGGTCTCGCGGCCGCGTGCTGCTGGGCCGCGTACATCCTGCTCAACCGGATCATCGGACTCCGGCTGCCCGGAGCGCAGGGGACCGCCACGGCGACCGGGATCTCCGCCGCCGTCTTCCTGCCCGTCGCCGTCTGGACGCTCGTCTCGACGCGCCCCGACGCGGGCACCGTGCTCCTGGCGGTCGGCGCCGGCGTCCTGGCGACGGCCGTCCCGTTCGTGGCCGACGTGATCGCGCTCCGGAGGCTCCCGGCGAGCGTGTTCGGGACGCTCATGAGCGTCAACCCCGTCCTGGCCGCCCTCATCGGCGCGGTCGTGCTCGGGCAGGACGTCGGCGCGGCCGGATGGATCGGCATCGCCCTCATCGTCATCGCGAACGCGGCGGTCCTCCGGCGGGGGCGTCGCGGGCGGTGAGGCCCGGCGGCGGGCCGAGCGAGAGGTGATCCCGTCGAGATGCCGCCGCTGTGCGTTACCTGTTCGTTATGAAAAAGGCGCCTACACGACCAAACCAGGGACACCCTGGGAAACGGCAGGTCGCGGGAGAAAACTCTCCTCCATGAACCAGACAGCGGCACCCGTCCGCGAGCATCGAGCTCTCTACTTCCTGCTCGCCGCCCTCGCGGGCATCGTCACGGGCGGAGTCCTCCTCGCCGTCGCCGAGCTCATCGCCCTCGCGGTCGCCCGCACCGCGAGCCCCGTGCTCGCGCTCGGCGCCTTCATCGTCGACATCGTCCCGCGCCCGCTCAAGGAGTTCGCGATCGAGACGTTCGGCGAGAACGACAAGACCTTCCTGCTCGGCAGCGTGGGCGCCGCGGTCGTCGTCGCCGCCGCGATCGCCGGAGTGCTCCAGCTGGTCCGCCCGCCGCTCGGCCAGGTGCTGCTCGTGATCGCCGGCGGCCTCTCGATCGCCGCCATCGTGACCCGCACGGGAGCGTCGCCGCTCGCTGCGGTGCCCACGCTGGTCGGACTCGTCGTCGCCGTCGTCGTCATGCACCTCCTCTTCACGCGCCTGCGCGGCTGGCGTGCGGCCCGGGTCTCGGAGGCCAGGGGAACATCCTCCGAGGCCCGTCCGGGCGCCCTCGAGCGCCGCGGCTTCTTCCGCATCGCGCTGATCTCCGCCGTCGGCGCGGCCGTCGTCGGCACCGGTGCCCGCCTGGTCAACGCGGCGACCTCCTCCCTCGCCGGTGTCCGCGACGCCCTGCGCCTGCCGTCCCCGCGCAGCACCGTCTCGGTCCCCGCGGGCGCCGAGCTCGACATCGAGGGCATCACCCCGCTCTACACGCCGAACGCCGACTTCTACCGCGTCGACACCGCCCTCACCGTGCCCAACCTGGACCCGTCGGCCTGGTCGCTGAAGATCACCGGCATGGTCGACCGCGAGGTGACGCTGAACCTCCAGCAGATCTTCGACATGGGCCTCGACGAGTACGGCATCACCCTCACCTGCGTCTCGAACCAGGTCGGCGGCAACCTCGTCGGCAACGCCAAGTGGCTCGGCGTCCCCCTGCGCGACGTGCTGAAGATGGCCGGCGTGCAGAGCGGAGCCGACATGCTCCTCTCCACCAGCAGCGACGGCTACACGGCGTCCACCCCGATCACCGCGGTCACGGACGAGAACCTCGACGCGATCCTCGCCGTCGGCATGAACGGCGAGCCCCTCCCGTTCGAGCACGGCTTCCCGGTGCGGATGATCGTGCCCGGCCTCTACGGCTACGTCTCGGCCACCAAGTGGCTCACCGAGCTCAAGGTCACCACCTTCGAGGCCGACCAGGCCTACTGGACCCCGCGCGGCTACTCCGCCGAGGCCCCCATCAAGATGTCCTCGCGGATCGACACCCCGCGGATCGGCGTCCCCGTCACCTCGGGCGCTCTCAAGATCGCGGGCGTGGCCTGGGCGCAGAGCATCGGCATCGAGAAGGTCGAGGTGAGCATCGACAACGGCGACTGGCAGGAGGCGACGCTCTCGACCCCGGTCAACCTCGACACCTGGGTGCAGTGGTTCGTCGACTGGGACGCCCAGCCCGGCTCGCACTACGTCGCGGTCCGCGCGGTCGACAAGAACGGCATGGTCCAGATCGAGGACCGCGCGCCGGTCGCGCCCGACGGATCCTCCGGCTGGCAGCGCACGCTCATCAACGTCACCTGACGCCCTGCGGAGGCGCCGATCCCCGGGGGTCGGCGCCTCCGGTGCGTCCGGCGTCCGTCGCTACGACGCCCCCGCAGTGCGGACGGCCCTGACGCGACGTCGCCTTGGCGGCAGGCACCGCGGCACGTCCCGGCCCGGCGCGCAAGCCTCCGCGGCGGCGCAGACCGCGAGGAGGCGCCGCTCTAGCCTTCGAGGATGCGCTCCCGGCTCCTCCACCTCCGCGAATCCTTCTGGTTCCTCCCGGCCCTGTTCGGCGTCCTCGCCGTCGGGCTGGCGCTGGGGCTGGTCGAGGTCGACCATCTGCTGGTCCGCGCCGGCGTCAGCGACATCCCCCTGATCGAGGACCTGTCGCCGACCGGCGGCCGGGCGATCCTCTCGGCGATCGGCGGGACGATGCTGGGCGTCGCCGCGACCTCGTTCTCGATCACGATCTCGGTGCTGGCGACCACGTCCTCCGCCTACGGGCCCCGGCTGGTCCGCAACTTCATGGCCGACCGCGGCAACCAGGTCGTCCTGGCGGTGCTCACGTCCACGTTCCTGTACTCGCTGATCGTGCTGCGCGCGGTGCACACCGAGGAGGACGCGTCGCTGACGTTCGTGCCGGTGGTGGCCGTCTCGTTCTCGGTGCTGCTCGCGGTGGGCGACGTCGCGGTGCTCGTCTACTTCATCCACCACATCGCGCTGTCGGTGCAGGTGACGACGCTGCAGCAGCGGGTGCTCGGCGAGCTCGTCGACGTGATCGAGCGACTGCATCCGGAGGACGGTGAGGAGCCGGTGGACGCGGAGGAGGCCCTGCTCGCGGAGGAGGCCCTGCCGCCGGCGGGGCGCGAGCCGGTCGTGCTGTGTGCGGTGCGCGGGGGCTACGTCGAGCAGCTCGAGGTCGAGCGGCTGGTCGCCCTGGCCCGCCGCGGCGACACGCGGCTCCGGGTGCTCGCGCTGCCCGGCGACCACGTCCTCGTCGGCGACCCGGTGCTCGAGGTCCTGGAGGGGTCCGTCGCCCAGGAGGAGGCGGTCGCCGCGGTCGTCGTCGCCGACGCGCGCACCCCGCACCAGGACCTCCGCTACGCCGTCCAGCAGGTGGTCGAGATCGGAGTCCGCGGGCTCGCGACCGGCACCAACGACCCGTACACCGCAGTCGGCGCCGTCGAGGCCCTGACCAGCGCGCTCGTCGACCTCTGCGGCCGGCCGGAGGCGCGCGGCCGCTACTCCGACGCCGACGGAGTCGTCCGCCTGGTCGTCCCGTGGCCCCGAGCGGGCGAGCTGCTGGCCGACGTGTTCCTCGCGCTGCGCTCGTACGCGATGGAGCAGCCGCTCGTCGTCCGCGCCGGCGTGCGCCTCGCCGAGCGGCTCGCGGTCGTCGCCCGCGGCGGGACCCGCGTCGAGCTGCACCGCCAGGTCCAGGCGTTCGCCGCCGCGCACGCCGCCGCCGACGGCGACGCCCTCGAGGCGCCGGCCCTGCGCGCGTCGCTCGCCGCGCTCGAGGCGCGCCTCGCGGCCTGAAGCCGGCCTGCCGGATGCTCCGGGAAGCCGCACCGCCCATGGAGTGCTCGAATCGATTCGAGTAGGCTCGGCGCATGACAGAGAACACCACTGAGCAGCGCGTGGGGGTCGTCGGCCTCGGCTTCGCCGGCACCACCCACCTCGACGCCTTCCAGTCCCTGCCCGGCGCCCGCGTCGTCGCGCTCGCCGGCCAGGAGGAGGCGCGCCTGCACGAACTCGGCGCGACCCGCGGCGTCCCCGACCTGTACGCCGACTGGGAGGACCTCGTCGCCCGCGACGACCTCGACGTCGTCTCCATCGGAGTCCCGAACCACCTGCACCACCCGATCGCCGTGGCCGCGCTCGCGAGCGGCAAGCACGTCTTCTGCGAGAAGCCGCTCGCCACCACCGCCGAGCTGGCGGCCGAGATGGTCGAGGCCGCCCGCGCGAACGACCGCGTGCTCGAGATCGCCTACAACCACCGCCGCCGCGCCGACGTCGCCTTCCTCCGCGACTACCTCGACGACGCGCCGCTCGGCGACGTCTACCACGCCCGCGCGAGCTGGCAGCGGCGCACCGGCATCCCCGGCATCGGCTCCTGGTTCACCAGCAAGGAGCTCGCCGGCGGCGGCCCGCTGATCGACCTCGGCTCCCACGTGCTCGACATCGCGCTGCACCTGCTCGACGAGCCGCGCGTGACCAGCGTCTCGGCGGTCGCGTACGGCGAGATCGGCCGCTCCGGCCGCGGAGGGCGCCCGCACGGCGTCGCCGCCACCGGCACGCACGCGTTCGAGGTGGAGGACTTCTCGAGCGCCCTGCTGCGCCTCGACAACGGCCGCTCGCTCCAGCTCGACGCCTCCTGGGCCAGCTACTCGAAGGTCGACGAGGACATCGAGGTCGAGCTGCTCGGCTCGGCCGGGGGCGCGCGCCTCCACATCGCCGACTACGCCACGGAGGGGACTCTGACGCTCTACTCCGAGGTCGCCGGAGCGCCGACCGTCTCGCACCCCGACGTGAAGGTCCCCGCCGGACACCACCGCTCGGTCATCGCCGAGTTCCTGGAGGCCATCGCCTCGGGAGCCGACGCCCCCGCGGGCGGCCCCCGCTACTCCGGCCACTACGGCGAGTACGCGCTGCACCGCAGCCGGGTGGTCGACGCGATCTACCGCTCCGCGGCCGAGAAGAAGGAGGTGGCGGTCGCATGAGCGCCCCGATCGAGGTCCTCGTCTGGAACGAGTTCCGCCACGAGACCCGCGGCGACGAGACCGTGCTGCGCCACTACCCGGACGGCATCCATCGCGTCATCGCGGACGGGCTCGCGGAGTCGCTCGGCGACGCCGTCTCGGTGCGCACCGCGACGCTCCCCGAGCCCGAGCACGGGCTCACCGAGGAGGCGCTCGCGACGACGGACGTGCTGCTGTGGTGGGGGCACATCGCGCACGAGGAGGTGTCGGACGAGGTCGTCCAGCGGGTCCTGCGGCACGTGCAGGAGGGGATGGGGATCCTGGTCCTGCACTCGGGCCACTACTCGTCGATCTTCAAGGCGCTCATGGGCACGACCTGCTCGCTGAAGTGGCGCAACGACCGCGACCGCGAGCTGGTGTGGACGATCGCGCCCACCCATCCGATCGCCGAGGGCGTGCCCAGCCCGCTGATCATCCCCGAGCAGGAGATGTACGGCGAGTACTTCGACATCCCGGTGCCGGAGGAGACGGTGTTCCTGTCGACGTTCACCGGCGGCGAGGTGTTCCGCTCCGGCGTGACCTACACCCGCGGCCTCGGGAAGGTCTTCTACTTCTCGCCCGGCGACCAGGACTACCCCGTCTACCACCACCCGGACATCCGGCGCGTGCTGGCGAACGCCGTCCGCTGGGCCCGCCCGACCCGGCCGCGCACGCCCCTCACGGCCGACCACCACCCCCGGGGCTGGTTCGAGGCCTGACGCGGGCGCTCCCGTGCCTCCGTCTCAGCGGGATGCGGCTCCGGTACGCGACACGCCGTGCCGGGCGCACCGACGTGGCGTCTCGCGGGGAGGTACTGGGGGGATGCAGCAGTCGGAGGGGCGCGAGCCGGACGAGGTGCGCCGGTACGGGGAGGCTCCGGAGCAGATCGCGGACGTCTTCCGCGGGGCGCCCGGCGAGGCGCGCCGGCCGGTCGTGCTCGTGCACGGCGGGTTCTGGCGGGCGCGGTGGGACCGGCGGCACGCCCGGCCGCTCGCGGCGGCACTGGCCGACCGCGGGCACGACGTGCTCCTCCCCGAGTACCGGCGCACGGGCGACCCGGGAGGCGGCTGGCCGGGCACCGGCGACGACGTCCTGGCCGTGCTCGCGGCGCTCCCGGCACTGCTGCCCGGCGCCGGACCGGTCGCCCTCGTCGGCCACTCCGCCGGCGGCCACCTCGCCGTCTGGTCGCAGGCCGCCCGTCCGTCGCCGCACGTCGCCGCTGTGGTGGCACTGGCGGGCGTGCTCGACCTGGCCGCCGCCTCCGCCGACCGCCTCAGCGACGACGCCGTGGGGGAGCTCCTCGGCGGCGACCTCGCGCTGCTTCCGGGCGCCGACCCCGCGCAGCTGCCCGCGCCGCCGCAGCCGATCACGCTGATCCACGGCGTACTCGACGAGGACGTCCCTGTCGCCTACAGCCGCCGATACGCCGACCGGCACCCCGCCGTGCAGCTGCACGAGCTCGCCGCCGCCGACCACATGGCGCTCGTCGATCCGACGACGGCCGCCTTCGCGATCCTCCTCGCCGCGCTCGCCTGACGCGCGATCGCACCCCCTCGCCCGTCGGCGTGCGCTGGGGACGGATCGCGACACACCGCCCGCCGACGCGCGACGGGGACAGGCCCCCTACAGGACCGGCGGGTACAGGAAGAGCGGGACCTGCGCGGTGGGGAAGGTGCGGGTCACGTAGCTGTGCTTGCCGCCGTAGTTGTACTCCTCGAGGAGCACGGTGCCGTCGTCGTTGACCTTCTGCACGTAGGAGACGTGGTTGTAGGTCCACCACGCGACGCAGCCGACGATCGGGACGCTGCTGGTCGCCCAGCCCTTCGCGGCCCAGTTGTCCGGCCACTCGTAGGCGCTGCCGCCGAGCGGGGTGATGTTGCCCCACGTGTACTTCCACGGCGCGGAGGTGCGGCCGGCGTCACGGTTGAGGCGCCAGGCCACGAAGTCGACGCACTCGCGGTAGTAGTAGCCGAGGGGCGAGAGTCCGCCGCCGTCGTCGTCGATGGTCTCGTAGGGCCACGGGTAGTCGTCGCCGACCGCGCGGGTCTGCACGGTCGAGAACTCGCCGCCGTTGGATCCGGAGAGCACGGCCGCCTGGCGGCTGGCCTCGTCGAGCTGCGCCTGGGTCGGTGCGGCGAAGGCGTCGCGGACGGCGGTCTGGCCGGCGGCGTCGGAGGAGACGGTGAGGTTCTGGAGGCCGACCCGGTTCGCGGCAGCGCGGCCGGTCGCGGTGGCGGAGGAGCTGCGGGCGCCGTACGCGGGGATCGCGGCCGTGGCGAAGAGGCCGCCGACCACCGAGAACGTCCCGAAGGCCAGGGCGCGGCGGCTGAGGCCACGGGCCCGGGCGGATTCGGCGACGCGGGGAGCGACGGGGCGGGAGGCGGACGCGCGACGCGGAGAGGCCGGGATCGACCGGGAGGCGGGGGAGGCGACGGCGGGGACCTCGACCGACACGGTCGGAGCGGGCGCCACGGCCGATGCGGCGTCGACGATGAAGTCCGCGGAGTCGCCAGCGCCTGCGGAAGCGGGCGAGTTGTCCGATCCGCTGCCCTCGACCGCGGCACCGGCGGTCGCCGCGCCCGTCTCCGCCTCGGCCCGGGCCGCACGGCGCTCGGCCTCGCGGGCCTCGCGCCGGGTCGGGGGTGCAGTGGTCGGGGTGCCGGCACTCTCCTCAGGGGTGGGAATGCCTGGCTTCGACACGCGTGCGTTCTCCTCGGATGACGGTGGTGACGGGGGGTCGGGGGCCGGTGGGGATCCGGCGACGAGCCACTCTAGCCCGAGGCCCGCGCATGACGGAACGATCACGACGGATCCGGCACGGATGCTCCGACCGCTCGCGCCCGTGCGGTGCCAGGATGGGGCGCAACCGGGAAGGAGCTCCTCATGACCGCACCCACCCCCACCGGGCCCGTCCTCGTCGGCATCGTCGACGGCCAGCGACCCGAGGTCCTGCGCACCGCCGCCCGCGTCGCCGCCGACGCCGGAGCCGCCCTGCTGCTCGTGTCGGTCTCGGCCGATCCGTACCTCGTCGGCGAGTACGTCGATCCGATGACCGGCGGCATCCCGCTCGGCTTCGTCGGCGCCGCGGCCGACCGCGGCGAGGGCCCGTCCCTCCCGCCCGGGCTCCGCGAGACGGTCGAGCACGAGCTGGACGGCAGCACCGTGCAGTGGTCGCTGCGCGCGGCGCGGGGCGAGCCCGCCCTGGCGCTCGCCGAGGTCGCCGAGGAGGTCGACGCGCGGATGATCGTGGTCGGCACCCGCGACGCGGGCGTGCTCGCGAGCATCGCCGAGTTCCTCAGCGGGAGCGTCGCCGCCCACCTCGCGCACCGCCAGCACCGCCCCGTGCTCGTCGTCCCGCGCGCCGACCGCGACCCGTCGCGCCCGGCGCCCTGGGACCTCGCGGAGTGACGCGACCCCTCCACCTGCGCCCCTCCGCGATCCTCCTCGTCGCGGCGGGCGGAGCCGTCGGCACGGCTGCCCGCGCCGCGATCGGCGCCGCACTTCCCCCGTTGGGCGTCGTGCCGGTCGCGACGCTCGCCGGGCCGGCCTGGGGTACGGCGTCGGCACGGCTGCGCTCGCCGTCGCGGCGGCCGCCGCGGGCCTCGCCCTGACGGGCGTCCGGCTGTCTTGAGCGGCGCGGTGGGCACTCCGACGCGGCGCGGCGGGCGAACCGGAGCGGCGTGCGGCTCTGCTCCTCACCGCCCTTCCCGGAGCCCACCCCACGCCCCTCCGCACCCGCCTCATCGACCCCGCCCCGTCACTCCTGATCCCCCCGCTCACGGGGCAGGCGCCCGCCGCCGCCCGCGAGCCGACGCGGATCCTCGCGCGGTGACCCCCGGTCGAGGGACGCCTCGACCTCCGGAGCATGGGTGAAGATGGGCGGATGACATCCGTGGGGGGCGTTCCGGAGCTCAGGCTGGCCGTCGTCGACGACCAGCCCCTCTACCGGCACATGCTGTCCTCGCTGCTGCGCGCGGTGCCGGGCGTGCGGAGCGTCGTGGAGGCCGGATCCGCCACGGAGGCGCGGTCGGTGCTGCGGCCCGCGGAGCTCGACGTGGCGATCCTCGACATCGAGCTCGGCGACGGGGACGGCATCGAGCTCGGGCGCCGGCTGCGGTCCACCGCGCCCGGACTGGGCATCGTCCTGCTCTCCGCCCCCGCCCTGCTCGCCTCCGTCCGCGCGACGGCGGACGGCCGCACCGTGCTCGATCCGGCGCTGGTCGCCGCCCGCGCCGCCCGCCGAGACTCCCCGGTCGCCGCGCTGAGCCAGCGCCAGTACGAGGTGCTCTCGGGTCTCGCATCGGGGCTGACCAACGCCGCGATCGGCGAGCGCCTCGGCATCGCGGTCCGCTCGGTCGACAACCACGTCAACGCCGTCTACGCGTCCCTCGGCGTCCGCTCGGACGGCGAGCGCAACCCGCGGGTCGACGCGACGCTCCTCTTCCTCGAGCACACCGGATGAGCGCCGGCCCGAGCGACACGCGCGAGGACAACCGCATCGTCCTCGGAGCGATGGCCCTCCTCGGCGGCGTCCTCTCGCTGCTGGCCGCGCTCCAGGCCGTCTTCGCGCTCGGGATGCTGTCGCGGACGCTGCGGAGCGTCGATCCGGGGCCGCTGCTCGACGTGACGACGCGCGTCCTGGTCAACGTGTCGACGATCGGGCTCGCGATCGCCCTGGTCGCGGTGCTGCGTCCCGAGCGCTCGACCGGCGGCGGCCGGGTGGCCCGAACGGCGATCATCGCCGTGGGGATGGGACTCGTCCGCTGCTGCCTCCAGGTGCTGACCGGCGTCTACCCGCTCTCGGCCCTCCCCGCTCTCGCGGTCGAGCTGGTCGTCGGATCCACGGTGATCGCGCTGATCACGGCCTACGGCTACCTGCTCGTGCGCGCGGCGCGGCGGGTTCGCGAGAAGGAGCGGGAGCACGCCCGCGCCTCCGTGCAAGCGCTCGAGGCGGTGCAGGCCCTGCAGCGGGAGGAGCTGCGGGTGCGGCGCGACGTCGCGCAGAGCCTGCACGGCGGCCTCCAGAACGGACTGGTGGTGCTGACCGCCGAGCTGCACGCGGTCGCGAGCGCATCCGACGAGGCGGCCTCGGAGCGGCTGCTCGCCATCGCCGCCCGGCTCGACCGGCTCCGCGAGGACGAGGTGCGCGCGGTCGGCCACGCCCTCTACCCGGTCGAGATCGACCACGGCCTGGTCCCCGCCGTCCGCGACCTCGTCGCGCGACTCCCTCCCGAGATCGCCGTCGACCTCGACCTCGGCCGCATCCCGGCGCTCGCCGCCGAGGGCGCCGAGGCGCCGCTCGACCAGCGGATGCTCCTGGTCCGGCTCCTGGAGGAGGCGGTCACCAACGCGCTGAAGCACGGCGGCGCCTCCTCGCTGCGGGTGCGCGGCGACGAGGAGGCGGGCGTCGTGGTGCTCACCCTCGACGACGACGGCCGCGGACTCGTCGAGGGGTCGACGCGCTCGGGCCTGGCGCGGCTGGAGCGGCAGCTCGCGGTCTACGGGGGCTCGCTGGAGCTCTCGGACTCGCCCGTGCTCGCGGGGGCGCGGCTGAGGGCGCGGCTCCCGCTGTCCGACGCGGCGCCCGGCGGGGACGGCGGACGGACGGAGTAGCGGGTCGGGCGCTCGTGCCGTCCCTCGCGTCGAGCACAGGGCGGTCCGAGGGACGGATTCACACCGGATGGCGAGCCGTCTCCTCGTGCCCGCCCCTCACGCCGGGTAGACCAGCAGATCCTCCGGAGCGACGGTGAAGCCTGCCTCGCGGCCGGGCGCGAGGTCGAGGCGTGCTGCGTCGGCCGCCGGGACGTCGGCGGTCAGGAGCGCGCTGCGCACCCGCACCGCGTCTCCCCGCTGCTCCACATCGGTGATCACGGCGCGGAGGCCTCCCCCTCCGACGGAGACGGCGGAGGGACGGACCGCGGCGAGCACCGCGGCACCGACCGCGACCGGCTCGGCCGCGACTCCGGACAGCTCGTGCCCGCCGGCGGTGCGCAGACCCGTCGCGGTGCGGACGCCGTCGAGCAGCTCGAGCCCGGCGAGCTCGGCGGTGAACGCGGTGCGCGGGCGCGTGAGGACCCGGGCGGTCGGCCCCTCCTCCACCACACGGCCGCCGTGCAGCACCAGAACCCGGTCGGCGAGGGTCCAGGCGTCGAGCACGTCGTGGGTGACCACGATCGCCGAGCGGTCGGCGAGCACCTCGCGGAGCATCCGGCGGAGGACCGGGGCGGTCCGGGCGTCGACCGCGGCCAGCGGCTCGTCGAGCAGCAGGAGGCGCGGGTCGGTCGCGAGGGCCCGGGCGAGTGCGACCCGCTGAGCCTGGCCGCCGGAGAGACTCCCCGGGCGCCGGTCGGCCAGGTCGGCCACGCCCGCGGCGGCCAGCTCGCGCTCGGCCCGCTCGAGGGACCGCGCCCGTCCGGCGCCGGCGCTGCGCGGACCGAACGCCGCGTTCTCGCGCACGCTGAGGTGCGGGAACAGCAGCGGGTCCTGCGCCAGCAGGGCGACGGGGCGGCGGTGCGGAGGAGTCCAGCGGCGGTCGTCGAAGAGCAGCGCGCCGCCGGCGGTCGCCCGCCCGGAGTCGGCGCGGACGAGGCCGGCGATCAGCTCGAGCACGGTCGACTTCCCCGCGCCGTTGGGCCCGAGCAGCGCGATCGTCTCGCCCTCGGCCACGTCGATCCGCACGTCGATCCCGCGCGCCGCGAGCCGCGCCTCCAGCAGCAGGCTCACCGCGGCACCCCCCGGGCTGAGCGGCCGTGCGCGAGACCGATCACGAGCACCGCGACCACCACGAGCACCAGCGCGAGGGCGACCGCCGCGTCCGGATCGCTCTCGCGCTGCAGGTAGATCTCGAGCGGGAGGGTGCGCGTCGTGCCCTCGAGGCTGCCGGCGAAGGTCAGCGTCGCTCCGAACTCGCCGAGCGCCCGCGCGAACGAGAGGATCGCGCCCGAGGCGAGGCCCGGCAGGATCAGCGGCAGCGTGATCCGCCGGAGCACCGTACCGGGGGAGGCGCCGAGCGTCGCGGCGACCGACTCGTACCGCGCGCCGGCGCTGCGCAGCGCGCCCTCGAGCGTCAGCACCAGGAACGGCAGGGCCACGAAGGTCTGCGCGATCACGACGGCGGTGGTCGAGAACGCGATGCGGACGCCGAGGGCCTCCAGCGCGCCGCCGAGCAGGCCCATCCGCCCGAAGGTGAAGAGCAGCGCCAGCCCGCCGACCACCGGCGGGAGCACCAGCGGCAGCAGCACCAGCGAGCGGAGCAGGCGCTGGCCGGGGAAGGCCGTGCGGGCGAGCACGAGGGCCATCGGGGTGCCGAGCAGCAGGCACAGCAGGGTCGCGACGGCGGAGGTGCGCAGGCTCAGCAGGAGCGCGGCGACGGAGGAGTCGGAGGTGATCAGCGGCAGGAACTGCGGCCAGTCGACGCGGGCGAGGATCGCGGCGAGCGGGAGCAGCACCAGCAGGGCGCCGAGCGCGGCGACGGCCACGACCCAGCGCGGCAGGCCGGACCCGGTGCGCATCAGCCGCGGGCGAGCGGCGTCTCGACGATGACCGTGGTCGCCTTGACCACCGCCACCGCGGGAGACCCGGGCTCGAGCCCGAGCTCGCGGACCGCCTCGCTGCTCATCAGCGAGACCACGCGGTGCGGACCGCACTGCAGCTCGACCTGCGCCATCACGGTGTCCATCACGATGCCGGTGACGATCCCGACGAAGCGGTTGCGGGCCGAGCGCGCGACCGGGGACGGATCCTCCGGCAGCACGGCGTTCGCGCGGGCGAGCCGGGCGACCTCGAGGCCGTCGACGACGCGTCTCCCGGACGCGTCCTTCGCGCTCTCGAGCGTCCCGTTCTCGATCCAGCGCCGCAGCGTGTCGTCGCTCACGCCGAGCGCGGCGGCGGCGTCCCTGATCCGTATCTGCGGCATGGAGTCGATCCTACGTCCGCGGCTGAGCCTGTGCCGTGTCCCTCTCCTCTCCACGAGGCGCCGCCGCGGTGCGCCTCCTCCGGCGCGCCGCGTACCCGCACGGCATCTTGTGGAGAGGGAGGAGAGGAACGCGGAGGAACGGGCGCTGGGGATCCCGGGCCGCGCGCGCAACCCCCTGGAGGACCGGCGGGAGCACGACGCACGCTGAAGGGACGACGACACAGGAGGCGGCATGCGCGCGATGGTCTACCGGGGCCCCTACAAGGTCCGCGTGGAGGAGAAGGACCGGCCGAGGATCGAGCACCCGAACGACGCGATCGTCCGGGTGACGATGGCGGCGATCTGCGGATCCGATCTGCACCTCTACCACGGGCTGCTCCCGGACACCCGGATCGGCCACACCTTCGGCCACGAGTTCATCGGCGTGGTCGACGAGGTCGGCTCGTCGGTGGAGAACCTCAGCGTCGGCGACACGGTGATGGTCCCCTTCACCATCTACTGCGGCTCCTGCTGGTTCTGCTCCCGCGGCCTCTACTCCAACTGCCACAACGTGAATCCGAACGCCACCGCGATCGGCGGCATCTACGGCTACTCGCACTCGGCGGGCGGCTACGACGGCGGGCAGGCGGAGTACGTGCGCGTCCCGTTCGCCGACGTGGGCCCGACGAAGATCCCCGAGTGGCTGCCGCACGAGGACGCCCTGATGCTCACCGACGCCTTCTCGACCGGCTACTTCGGCGCGCAGCTCGGCGACATCGTCGAGGGCGACACGGTCGTGGTGCTCGGAGCCGGACCGGTCGGCCTGGCCGCCGCGCGCTCCGCCTGGCTGATGGGCGCCGGCCGCGTCATCGTCGTCGACCAGATCGACTACCGCCTCGCCAAGGCCCGCGACTTCGCCTTCGCCGAGACCATCGACTACACCGAGGAGGACGATCTCGTCGTCACCCTCAAGAAGACCACCGGCGGGCTCGGCGCCGACGTCGTGATCGACGCGGTCGGCGCGGAGGCCGACGGGAACCTCCTCCAGCACGTCACCGGCGCCAAGCTCAAGCTGCAGGGCGGCTCGCCGATCGCGCTCAACTGGGCGATCGACGGCGTCCGCAAGGGCGGCACCGTCTCGGTGATGGGCGCCTACGGTCCGCTCGCGAGCGCCGTCAAGTTCGGCGACGCCGTCAACAAGGGCCTCACGCTGCGGATGAACCAGGCCCCCGTCACCCGCCAGTGGCCGCGCCTGTTCGAGCACATCCGTGCCGGGCACATCACGCCCAGCGACCTGATCACGCACCGCATCCCGCTCGAGCACATCGCCGAGGGGTACCACCTGTTCTCGTCCAAGCTCGACGGCTGCATCAAGACCGTCGTCGTCCCGTAGGAGGATCCCGTGCCGTACACCGCCGACCGCCCCGTCCGCGTGCCGACCGCCGAGGAGCTGCGCGCCCGCATCCCGGGCTGGGGCGCCGACCTCGATCCCGCCGACCGGCCCGCGTTCCCCCGCGAGCGCAGCGACCTCGTGTCGGGCGCGCACTGGGAGCGCCCGGAGAGGATGCGGACGCACGGCCGTCGCGAGAAGAGCATCGAGCACCTCGAGCTGCCCGCCGTCTTCGGCACGGCGCAGCCCCTCCACGGGATCTCGGGCGCGATCCGCCGCTACGCCTACGACCGGTTCAGCGAGGGGCGCCACGCGCACTGGCTGCTGCTCGTGCTGGGCGACCGGGTGGAGTCGACCGGGGCGCACCTCCGCTCGCTGCTCACGACACGGCCGGACGATCCGATCACCGAGACCGGTGTGCTGGCCGAGGCGCACGCGCACCCGATCGCCTCGCGCCGTGGCCGGTCCGACGTGCGCCACCAGATCCTCGACCCGCTGCTCGTCGGCGGTCCCTGGGTCCTCGCGGCCCTCGGCGCCGTGGCGCTCGCCCGCCGCCTCCTGCGCTGACGCCCGTTCCCCTCTCGCGAGAGGCCGCTCCGGTACGCCTCCGTCGGCGTGTCGCGGACCGGAGCCGCGTTCCGCGGAGGAGGACGGGGGTCAGCGGCTGCGGGGCGCGGCGCCCGCGGTCGGCGCGGTGCGGGTGTCGACGCTCGCCGTGAGTGCCGCGGAGTAGCCGGACGCCGGGCTGCCGGACATCGTCGCGAGCTGCAGGGCTCCGCCGTCGTCGCCGAAGACGGAGTCGGATTCCAGGCCGACCCGGGCGAGGTTCGCGGCCGAGCCCGCATACGACTCGAGGGCGTAGACCGCGGTGCACGCCTCCTCCTGCAGGGCGATCTGCGAGGTCGCGATCGCGTTCGACGCGTCGGTGATCGAGTCCGCTCCCGGGTACACCTCGAAGTGGATGTGCGGCCAGCGGCCGGAGTAGCAGGCCGGGACGATCGAGGCGAAGGAGACGACGCCCGACGCGTCGGCGACCTGCACGCCGCGGAGGTACGTCTCGTCCTCGACGCCGCGGGAGTACATCGAGTAGTCCCCGTGCGCGTCGCAGTGCCAGACGTACACGGCGGCTCCGGCGAACGGCACGCCCCCGCTCGCCGCGTCGAGGATCGTCAGAGTGAGCGCCAGGGGGACCCCGTCGGCCGTCGCGCCGCCGCCGATGCTTGTGCGCAGGTCGCTGCGGACGATCCCGGAGCGCTCGAGGACGTCGACCCCGTTCGAGCCGTCGCCCGGGTAGGGGCCGGCCGTCTCGTCGGGGATCTCGCCGGCGACCGCGGTGCCGGCCCCGGCCGTGGCGGTCGCGGTGGGAGTCGCGGTGGCGGTCGCGGCGGCGGAGGAGGCGGATCCCGATCCTCCGGTGGCGCATGCTGCGAGCCCGAGGGTCGCCGCCCCCGCGCCGACCAGCGTCAGCACGCCGCGCCGCGAGAAGAGGGTCCCCACGTCGAACGGGAGGCCCTGGTCGACCACCTCCTCCTCGGGGCGGTCGAGCCGGCGGCCCTCGTAGGCCGGTCCGTCGGGCGTGCTGCGGGGCTCCGGGATGCGGGTCATGGTCGTGCTCCTCGTCGGTCGTGGTGTCCGTCGCGAGCAACCCTTGCGGCCGGGGCTCTGCGCCTCCGATGACCGTCCTACGACCCTCCTATGACCGACCTGCCGACCGCCCTGCAGGCCTCCTCCGACGCCGCGACGCCTCTCACGGTGCTCCGAACCCGGCCGCCGCGAGCACCGCGCGCCCGGCGTCGGAGGCGACGTACGCGACGAAGGCCGCCGCCGTGGCCGGGTCGCCCGCTCCGGTCAGCGCCGCGATCGGGTACGTGTTCACCGCCTCCGAGGCCTCGGCGAAGTGGATGCCGGTGACCGAGCCCGCGGCCCCGCGGACGTCGGTCGCGTAGACGAGCCCGGCGTCCGCCTCGCCCGAGGACACCTTGCCGAGCACGTCGGTGACCGACGACTCCTCGCTCACGGGGGAGATGTCGACCCCGGCGGCCTGCTCGACGGCGGCGGCCGCTGCTCCGCACGGCACCTGCGGCGCGCAGACGACGGTGGCGGTCCCGGGCCGGGCGAGGTCGGCGAGCGAGGCGACCTGTGCCGGGTTGCCGGGGGGCACGGCGATCTCGAGCGTGTTCGTGGCGATGTCGACCAGGTCCCCGTCGACGAGCCCGGCCTCGGCGACGGTGGACATCGTGCGCTCGTCGGCGGAGGCGAAGACGTCGGCCGGGGCGCCGTTGACGATCTGCGTCGCGAGGTCGGAGGAGCCGGCGAAGGAGAGCTCGACCTCGGCTCCAGGCTCGGCGGCCTCGAACCCCGTGGCGAGCTCGGTGAACGCGCCCTTCAGCGAGGCGGCGGCGAAGACCGTGAGGGAGCCTCCGGCCGAGGACGTCGCGCCGCCGGTGGCCGCATCGCCGGCGGGGGTCGACGGAGCGGAGCAGCCCGCGAGCAGGAGGAGCGCGGCAGCGGCCGGGACGAGGGGGAGCAGTCGACGACGCACGGGGACCTCCGGATTTGGGCTCCGCAGATGCGGCGGACAGCTGATTCTAGAACCTCAGGTGCGGAGCCTGGCTGGGAGGAGGGCCTCACGTGCGGCGGAGAGACGATCCGAGGACCGGACCGGCCGGGCGATGCACCTGCGCGGGGAACGACCGCCCGCGCGACGCACAGCGGCGGGCGGACCGCAGCCCTCCGGCTCCGGCCCGCCCGCCGCTCGTCGCGGCCGCCTCGACGGCGGCCCTCCGCTCAGCTCTGCGGCGGCGAGTAGAACTGGAGGTCGTTGCCCTCCGAGTCCTTGAAGGGGAGGATGCGGCCCCACTCGTGGTCGCTGATCTCGCCCTCGATCGACGCGCCCCGCGCCGTGAGGCGCTCCAGCTCGTCCTCGATCGAGCCCTCGGGCTGGAACGAGATGACCGCCCCGCCCTGCTCCGCGACCGTGGCCGACTCGCGGGCGTTCAGGCCGATCATCAGCCCGCCGGCGTCCAGCTCCGACCAGTCGTCCGAGGTGTCCTTGACCTCGAGGCCGAGCGTGTCGCGGTAGAACGCGACCGCCCGCTCCATGTCCGTGACGGGGACCCAGACCGTTGCGACTCCTGATGCCATGTCGTGCTCCTTCGCTCGATGATGCCGATCCTCCGACGCTAGGTCGGGGACGCCCGGAGCGGGGGCCCTTGCGCCGACGCGCGGAGGCTGCTCTCGCGCGGCGCCTCTCCGCCGAGCTGCCGTGCTCACGCGCCCGGCAGCGGTGAGGCGCCGGCTTCCCGCTGCCCGTCAGTGCCGAGACACCGCCCCGCGCCGAGACACCGCCCCTCGCCGGCGTCCCGGCGCGCAGCGGGACGTCTCGGCCCGGCCTCCGCGCGCGAGCGCTCCCCGCCGACGTCACCGACGACGCGGCCGCCGGGGCGGGCGTCGCCTGGATCGAGGAGGCGGTGGGTCCGTTGCGCATCCTGGTCAACAACGCCGGCGTCCAGCACCGCGTGCCCCTGCTCGAGCTCGAGGTCGCCGACTGGGAGCGGGTGCTGCGCACGAACCTCACCAGCGCCTTCGTGGTCGGCCGGGCGGCGGCGAAGCGGATGATCCCGCGCGGCGCCGGGAAGATCGTCAACGTCGCCTCGGTGCAGGCCGATCTCGCGCGGCCGACGATCGCGCCCTACACCGCCTCGAAGGGCGGGATCCGCAACCTCACCCGCGCGATGACGGCGGAGTGGGCGCAGCACGGCATCCAGGTCAACGCGATCGCTCCGGGCTACATCCACACCGAGATGACGCAGGGCCTCGTCGACGACGAGGCGTTCGACAGCTAGATCCTCGGCCGCACGCCCGCCGCGCGCTGGGGCCGCGTCGAGGACCTGATCGGCCCCGCCGTCTGGCTCGCCTCCGACGGCTCGGACTACGTCAACGGGCAGGTCGTCTTCATCGACGGCGGCATGACCGTCGTCGTCTGAGCCACCCCTCGACCCACCGAACGGAACCCGCATGACCGCGCTCGTCCCCGCCTCCACCACCCGCGTCGTCGTCCACGCCGCCGGCGACCTCCGCGTCGAGGAGGCGCCACTCGCGCCGCGCGGCCCCGGCGAGGCCCTCGTCGCCGTCGCGTACGGCGGGAACTGCGGCTCCGATCTGCACTACTGGACGCACGGCGCCGCGGGCGAGTCGATCCTCCGCGAGCCGCTGACGCTCGGCCACGAGGTGGTCGGCACGGTCGTCGAGGCAGCGGCGGACGGCTCCGGACCCCCTGTCGGCGCGGCCGTCGCCGTGCACCCCGCGACCGCTCGCGGCGAGTGGCCCGACGGGCGCCCCAACCTCGCGACCGAGGGCACCTACCTGGGCAGCGCCGCGCGGATTCCGCACACCCAGGGCGCGTTCGCCCGCCACGCGGTGCTGCCGGCGCGCATGCTCCGCGAGCTGCCCGCCGGTCTCGGGCCCCGGGAGGCGGCGCTCGCGGAGCCGGCGAGCGTCGCCTGGCACGCGGTGTCCCGCGCGGGGGAGGTGTCGGGACGGCGCGCGCTGGTGATCGGCAGCGGCCCGATCGGAGCACTGATCGTCGCTGTGCTGAAGCGGGCGGGGGCGGCCGAGATCGTCGCGGTCGACCTGGCCGAGGAGCCCCTCGCGATCGCCCGCGCGGTCGGCGCGACCCGGACGATCCGCGCGACCGACGCCGACGCGATCGCCGAGGTCGCGGCCGACGTCGTCTTCGAGTCCTCGGGCAGCCCGCGCGGCCTCGCCTCGGCCGTCCGGGGCGCCGCCCGCGGCGGCACCGTTGTGATGGTGGGACTCCTCCCCTCGGGCGAGCAGCCGGCCCTGATCTCGCTCGCGATCACCCGGGAGCTGCGCCTGATCGGCTCCTTCCGCTTCGTCGACGAGATCGACGAGGTGCTGGCGGCGCTCGCCGACGGGAGCCTCGCGGTGGCGCCGGTGGTCACGCAGGTGCTGCCGCTGGAGCGCGCGCTCGAGGCCTTCGAGCTCGCCCGCGACGCCTCGCGCTCGAGCAAGGTGCTGCTCGACTTCACCCCGTGACGGGCGCTCGAGGCGCCTCCGGAGGGTCGGGATCGCCCGAGCGTTCGGGGTTCCCTCGGACGGCGGCGCCGCCGGAGCACTACCGTTGCACCATGGCGTCCACCGATACCCCCGATTCCGCCCCCGAAGCCGACACCGCTTCCGAGAGCGCCCCCACGCTCACCTTCTCCGACCTCGGTCTCTCCGACCCGGTCCTCAAGGCCCTCAAGGAGGTCGGCTACGAGACGCCCTCGGCCATCCAGGCCGCGACGATCCCGTCCCTCCTCTCCGGCCGCGACGTCCTCGGCGTCGCCCAGACCGGCACCGGCAAGACCGCGGCGTTCGCGCTGCCGATCCTCTCGCGCCTCGACGTCTCGCAGAAGACGCCGCAGGCCCTCGTGCTGGCCCCGACCCGCGAGCTCGCGCTGCAGGTGTGCGAGGCGTTCGAGCGCTACGCGTCCGGCCTCCGCGGCGTCCACGTCCTCCCCGTCTACGGCGGCCAGGGCTACGGCACCCAGCTCTCCGCGCTCCGCCGCGGCGTCCACGTCGTCGTCGGCACGCCCGGCCGCATCATGGACCACCTCGAGAAGGGCACCCTCGACCTCTCGCAGCTGAAGTTCCTGGTTCTCGACGAGGCCGACGAGATGCTCAAGATGGGCTTCGCGGAGGACGTCGAGACGATCCTCGCCGACACCCCCGTCGAGAAGCAGATCGCGCTGTTCTCGGCGACGATGCCCGCGCAGATCCGCCGCATCTCCGGCAAGTACCTGAAGGAGCCGGAGGAGATCACGGTCAAGAACAAGACCACGACCTCCGTCAACACCACGCAGCGCTACCTGATGGTGTCGTACCCGCAGAAGGTCGACGCCCTCACCCGCATCCTCGAGGTCGAGAACTTCGAGGGCATGATCGTGTTCGTCCGTACGAAGAGCGAGACGGAGACGCTGGCCGAGAAGCTGCGCGCCCGCGGCTACACCGCGGCGGCGATCAGCGGAGACGTGGCCCAGGCCCAGCGCGAGCGCACGGTCGAGCAGCTGAAGTCGGGCAAGCTCGACATCCTCGTCGCGACCGATGTCGCCGCCCGCGGTCTCGACGTCGAGCGCATCAGCCACGTCGTCAACTACGACATCCCGATCGACACCGAGTCGTACGTCCACCGCATCGGCCGCACCGGTCGCGCGGGGCGCAGCGGAGCGGCGATCAGCTTCGTCACGCCGCGCGAGCGCCGCCTCCTCGCCGCCATCGAGAAGGCCACCCGCCAGCCGCTGACCGAGATGCGGATGCCGAGCGTCGAGGACGTCAACGTCACCCGCCTCTCGCGCTTCGACGACGCGATCACCGCGGCGCTCGCCGACACCGAGCGCCTGCAGCGCTTCCGCGACATCATCGGCCACTACGTCGAGCACCACGACGTGGTCGAGTCGGACGTCGCCGCCGCACTGGCCATCGTCGCGCAGGGCGAGGAGCCGCTGCTGCTCTCGCCCGACGACCCCCGCTTCGCCCGTCGCGAGCGCGAGGACCGCGACTCCCGGCCCGACCGCGGCGACCGCCCCGAGCGCGGCGACCGCTTCGACCGCGGCGGCGACCGGGGCGAGCGTCCCGAGCGCCGTCAGCGCCCGGCGAACAGCAACCTCGCCTCGTACCGGATCGAGGTCGGCCGCCGCCAGCGCGTCGAGCCCCGCCAGATCGTGGGCGCGCTCGCGAACGAGGGCGGCCTCAACCGCGGCGACTTCGGGCACATCGACATCCGCCCGGACTTCTCGATCGTGGAGCTGCCGGCCGACCTGCCCCAGGACGTGCTCGACCGCCTCGCCGACACCCGCATCAGCGGCCAGCTGATCGAGCTGAAGCCGGACCGCCGTCCGAGCCGCGCCGGCGCCGACCGCGGCGCACGCCCCAGCGGCCCGAGCCGCTCGAGCGAGCGCCCGGAGCGCAAGCCGCGCTACTGACGCCTCCCGCCCCGGCGGACGGGCCTCCACGAGACGCCACTCCGGTACAGCGACCCTCGCGTGTCGCGTCCCGGAGTGGCGTCTCGCGTTCGTGCGGGGGGCGGCCTCAGCGGCGCAGGACGCGCCGGGCCAGCACGTTGCCGAGCAGCTGCACCAGCTGCACGATCACGATGATCACGAGCACCGCGGCCCAGGTGACGACCGGCTCGAACTGCCGGTAGCCGTACTGGATCGCGAAGTTGCCGAGCCCGCCGGCGCCGATGTAGCCGGCGACCGCCGACATGTCGATCACGGCGACGAACACGAACGTGTAGCCGAGGATCAGCGGACCGAGCGCCTCCGGCAGCAGCACCGTGCGGACGATCCGGAACCGGCTCGCTCCGACCGACCGCGCCGCCTCGATCACGCCGGGCTGCACGGTCAGCAGGTTCTGCTCCACGATCCGCCCGATGCCGAAGGCGGCGCCGAGCGAGAGGGTGAAGACGATGGCGTCCGTGCCGATGCCGGAGCCGACCACCAGCCGGGCCAGCGGCTGGGCCGCGGCGATGAAGATGATGAACGGGATCGGCCGGAACACGTTCACGATCACGTTGAGCAGTCCGTGGACCACCCGGTTCGCGTAGAGGGCGCCGCCGCGGGTGAGCGCGAGGCCCAGTCCGATCAGAAGTCCGCCGAGCCCGCCGAAGAGGAGGCTCAGCGCGACGATGTAGAGCGTCTCGCCGGTCGCCTGGACGAGCTTGGGCAGGAGCGGGATCAGCTCGTTCATCGGGGCACCTCCGTGACGGCGACGCGTCCGCCGAGGCGGGCGAGGAGGGGGTCGACGACGCCGTCCGGCGCGTCGAGGGCGACCGTGAGGTGGCCGAAGGCCCGTCCGCGGACGTCGGTGATGCCGCCGTAGACGAGCTCGAGCGGCACGCCGGCCGCCGCGACCTCGGCGAAGACGTCGCCCTGGGAGGCGGAGTCGTCCGAGAACGAGAGCGTGACCAGCCGGCCGCGGTGGCGCGTACGCAGCACGGCCGCCTCCGCGGGCGAGGGCACCGAGCGGACGACCGTGGAGACGAAGCGGCGGGTGACCGGCTCGCGCGGGGCCGAGAACACGTCGAAGACGGGCCCGCGCTCCACGATGCGGCCCGACTCCATCACCGCGACCTTCGTCGCGAGCTGCTGGACCACGTCCATCTCGTGGGTGATCACGACGATGGTGACGCCCAGCTCCTCATTGATGCGGCGGAGGAGGGCGAGCACCTCGCCGGTGGTGTCCGGGTCGAGCGCGCTGGTGGCCTCGTCGGCCAGCAGGATGCGCGGGGAGGCGGCGAGGGCGCGGGCGATGCCGACGCGCTGCTTCTGCCCGCCCGAGAGCTGCTCCGGGTGGCTGCGCGCCTTGTCGCTCAGGCCGACGAAGCGGAGCATCTCGTCGACGCGGGCGCGCTGCTCCGCCCGCGGGACGCCCGCGACCTGAAGCGGGTAGGCGACGTTCTGCCCCACGGTCTTCGAGCCGAACAGGTTGAACTGCTGGAAGATCATCCCGATCCCCAGGCGCAGCCGGCGCAGCTCGCGCTCGGGCAGGCCCACGGTCTCGCGGCCGTCGATCTCGATGCTGCCGCTGGTCGCGGGCTCGAGGGCGTTGACGAGGCGCGCGAGCGTGCTCTTGCCGGCGCCGGAGTAGCCGATCACTCCGTAGACGTCGCCCGCGTCGATCTCGAGGCTCACGCCGTCGACGGCCGCGGTCGGGGCGGCGCCGCGCCCTGCGCCGGGGTACACCTTGCGCACGTCGGTCATGCGGATGAGCGGCACGGGGCGCCCTTTCTGTTGCGGGGGAGGCGCGGGACCGCGCCGGTGGGGAGCTCCGCGAGCGGAGGACCCGACCGGCGCGGTGCCGCGGGTGCCGGAGTCAGGAGGCGGCGGAGATGTCGGTCTCGGCGGACTCGAGCGAGGTCTCCAGCTCGGAGGCGGGGGTCTTCAGGAAGACCGCGGTGCCGCCGGACTGCTCCGAGACGCCGTCGAGCACGTCCTGGCTGTCCTGGTAGATCGAGACGAGCTTCGTGTAGGTCTCGTTCTCGGCGTCGTCGGCCCGGGCGGCGAAGATGTTCGTGTAGAGCAGGGAGGCGGGGTCGCTCGGGTCGTCCTGGGCGATCGTGTCCGAGGCCTTGAGGCCCGCGTTCTCGATGAAGTCGTTGTTGATGATCGCGGCGGCCACGTCCGGGAGCGACGTCGGGGTGAGGGAGGCCTCGAGCGCGGTGACCTCCACCTTCGAGGAGGACTCGACGTCGTCGACGTTCGAGAGCACTCCGCCGCCGTCCTTCAGCTCGACGAGCCCGGCCGACTGCAGCACCAGCAGCGCGCGCGCCTGATTGGTCTCGTCGTTGGGGATCGCGACGGTGGAACCGGCGGGGATGTCCGCGACATCGTCGTACTGCGAGGAGTAGAGGCCGAGCGGGTAGATCGCGGTCGCGCCGATCGGCACGAGATCCGCGTCGGCCGAGGTGTTGTACTGCGCCAGGTAGGCGATGTGCTGGAACTGGTTGAGGTCGATCTCGCCCTCGGTGAGGGCGGGGTTGGGCTGGTTGTAGTCGCTGAAGTCGACGATCTCGACGTCGATCCCGGCGTCGGCGGCGGCCTTCTCGTAGGTGGCCCAGTAGGGGTCGCTCGCGCCGACCACGCCGATGCGGACGGTGTCGTCGCCGCCGCCCGCGCCGGAGCAGCCGGCGAGGAGCAGGGCGGCGGAGGCGGCGATCGCGGAGGTCGCGAGGAGTCGGGTGCGCAGGGTCATGGCTGTGGGGATCCTTCCGTGGAGAGGATCCGGGCACGCGGTGCCGACCGGGCGGTGCTGGTCACCGCCGGCGCTGCGACCGGCCTCCGGTCGCTCGGCGCCGCGACTGCGCGGATCCCGGGGATCACCTTACGAAGGCGGTCGGACCCGCGCGGAACCCGCGCGTAACACGGCGACTCGGAGGCAGAGGAAGCGCGCGCTCACCGCGGGATCGCGCTGTGACGGCTGCTCAGCGCCTGACCGCGCCGCGCCGGACGCTCAGCTCGCGAGCGCGCCGTCCTCGCCCGCCGACGCCTCGTGCTTGGCGATCCGCTTCGCGATCGCGTCGCGCTCGGCCCGGAGCGACGCGATGGTCGGCTTGTCCAGGCGGGGGTCGGCCAGATCGGCGAAGGGGCTCGCGGCGCCGGTGCGCGCGGACACGAGCGCGGCGTACGCCTTCGTCGCGGCGCGGAGCTCGGCTCCGGCCCGTTCGACCTTCCGCGGCTTCGACTCCTTGTCCGAGACGAGTCGGGCGTGCTTGTCGAGGGCCTCTACCAGTGCGCGATGCGCAGCGTCAATCTTCTTGCTCATAGGCGCATTATGGCGCAGGATCGGCGCACGGCGCCGACTGTGACTCCCCGCGCCCGTCGCCACCTTCCGTGAGACGCCGCTTCGGCACGCGACACGCCGGGGGAGGCGTACCGGAGCGGCACCTCGCGGGGAGGGGACGGGCGGGTCAGCGGGCGACCGGCGTGGAGACGGACGACGCGCCGGCGCTGGTGGCGACCGCCTCGAGGACGCGCTGCACGTCGAGGGCGTCGGCGAATGTGGGCGTGACCGCCGTGCCTCCGGCGATCGCCTCGACGAGGTCGACGACCTGGTGCGTGAAGAGGTGCTCGTAGCCGATGCCGTGCCCGGTCGGCCACCAGGCCGCCATGTACGGGTGCGCCGGCTCGGTGACCTGGATGCGCCGGAAGCCCTGCGCCTCCTCGGGGTCGCGGGCGTCGTAGTACTCGAGCTCGTTCATCCGCTCGAAGTCGAACGCGATCGAGCCGAGCTCGCCGTTCACCTCGATCCGGTTGGCGTTGCGGCGGCCGGTCGCGACGCGGGTCGCCTCGAAGACGCCCAGGGCGCCGCCCTCGAAGGAGGCGGTGAAGGCCGCGGCGTCGTCGACGGTCACGGCGCCGCGCGGGGCGTCGGCACCGGCGCGGCCGCCGAGGCCGACCTGCTCGCTGAGCACGGGGCGCTCGGTGGTGAAGGTGCGCAGCGTCGCCGAGACCGAGGTGATGCCGCGGCCGGTCAGCCACTGGGCGGTGTCGATGCTGTGCGCGCCGATGTCGCCGAGGGCGCCCGAGCCGGCGCGCTCCTTCTGCAGGCGCCAGGTCAGCGGCGCCTCGGAGTCGGACAGCCAGTCCTGCAGGTACTGGGCGCGCACATGGCGGATGTCGCCGAGGCGGCCCTCCTCGATGAAGCGCTTCGCGAGGGCGAGGGCCGGGGTGCGGCGGTAGCTGAAGCCGCACATCGCCACCTTGCCGGAGGCGGCGGCCGCGGCGACCATCCGCTCCGCCTCCTCGACGGAGTTGGCGAGGGGCTTCTCGCACAGCACGTGCTTGCCGGCCTCGAGGGCCGCGATGGCGATCTCGGCGTGGGTGTCGCCCGGCGTGCAGATGTCGACGAGGTCGATGTCGTCGCGGGCGATGACGGCCCGCCAGTCGGTGGAGGCCTCGCTCCAGCCCAGCCGCTCGGCGCGCTCGGCGGTCGAGTCGGGGTTGCTCCCCACGAGCACGGCGAGCTCGGGGCGGAGGGGGAGGGGGAAGAAGCGGGAGGCGGTGCGCCAGGCGTGCGAGTGGGTGCGGCCCATGAAGGCGGTCCCCACCATCGCGACGCGCAGGGCTCGGTCGTTCGACATCGTCGTCCTTTCGTCGGCCGTACGACCCTGCCACGGGTCGGGGCGCGGGCGCTACCGCGCTCGGCGAGGCCGCCTCCGGGGCGACGCGCCCGGGCTGCACGGACATGAGCGCGTTCATAGGGTTCGGAGAGCGCTCTATCACGGACGGAATGTCTCAACCGCCGCCGTCAGATGTCGCGTAATCCCGCGGATCCCAGCCCTGACGCGGTAGCAGGAAGCCCTTGGGGCGACTGGGCGATCACTCGAACCGCCTTCGAATCGGTTCAGAACTTTTGCTTGACCCGCGACGTAAGTGGAAGTAGCTTCATCCGCATGGTCACCGCAGACCCCCGCAGCACTGCTGCACAGCCTCTTCCCCGCACCTCCGACGAGTCTCAGCAGCTGCTTCTGCAGATGCGCGGCATCGTGAAGGTCTTCCCCGGCGCCCGTGCTCTCGACGGCGTCGACCTCGATGTCCGACCCGGTGAGGTGCACTGCCTCCTCGGCCAGAACGGCGCCGGCAAGTCCACCCTCATCAAGACCCTCGCCGGGGCCCACCAGCCCACCGAGGGCGAGATCCTCGTCGACGGGAACGTCGTCACGATCCCGTCCCCGACGGCGGCCCTCGCCCTGGGCATCGCGACGATGTACCAGGAGCTCGACGTCGTCGACGGCCTCTCCGTCGCCGAGAACATCTTCCTCGGCCACGAGCTCTCCCGCGGCGGCTTCACCGCCCGGGCGAAGGCCACGAGGATCACCCGCGAGCTGATGGAGCGCCTCGGCCACTCCGAGATCTCGCCGAACCGCGAGGTCGGCACGCTCTCCGCCGCCGGCAAGCAGATCGTGCAGATGGCCCGTGCCCTCTCGCACGACGCGCGGGTCATCATCATGGACGAGCCCTCCGCGGTGCTCGACTCCGAGGAGGTGGAGAACCTCTTCCACGTGGTGCGCCAGCTCACCGCCTCCGGCGTCGCCATCGTCTACATCTCGCACCGCCTCGACGAGATCCGCGCCATCGGCGACCGGATCACCGTGATCAAGGACGGCGCGACCGTCGCGCAGAACCTCGCGGTCGCCGACACCCCCACCTCGAAGCTCATCACCCTGATGACCGGCCGCGCCGTCGAGTACGTCTTCCCGGACCGCCAGGAGCTCGACGTCGAGGCCGAGACGCTGCTGAAGGTCGAGAAGCTGGGCCTGCAGGGCTCCTTCTCGGACGTCTCCCTCGAGATCCGCGCCGGCGAGGTCGTCGGCCTCGCGGGGCTGGTCGGCTCCGGCCGCTCCGAGATCCTCGAGACCATCTACGGGGCGCGCCGCGCCAGCACCGGGACGGTCAGCGTGGCGGGCAAGCGCCTGCGCGCCGGATCCGTCACCTCGGCGGTCGACGCCGGCATCGGCCTCTGCCCGGAGGAGCGCAAGAGCCAGGGCCTGCTCCTGGACGAGCCGGTCTACCGCAACATCACCCTCTCGACCTTCGACCGCTTCGCCAAGCGCGGCTTCCTCGACGAGCGCTCCGAGCGCGCGGCGGCGGCCGAGCAGGCGGTCTCCCTCGACCTGCGGCCCTCCGGGGTCGACCGCGACGCCCGCACCCTCTCCGGAGGCAACCAGCAGAAGGCGCTCCTCGCCCGCTGGCTCGTGCGCGGCTGCCGCGTCCTGCTGCTCGACGAGCCGACCCGCGGGGTCGACGTCGGCGCACGGGCCGAGATCTACACCCTGATCAGGGACCTCGCGACCAACGGCGCCGCCGTGCTCGTGGTCTCCAGCGAGATCGGCGAGGTCCTCGGACTCTCCGACCGAGTGCTCGTGATCTCCGACGGCGCCGTGGTCCACGAGGGCCCGGCCGATTCGATCGACGAGCACCGCGTGCTCGATCTCGTCATGGAAGGAAGTGCAGCGTGAGCGGACAGCTCGACACCGCGTCGCCGTCGATCGGCGGTCCGCAGGAGGACGCCGCCCGTCACGCGTCGGCCGCGACGGGAGGCTCCTCCGGGGGCGTGCCCTCGAAGGACTCCCGCTCCGGGATCGCCCGCCTCATGCAGGGCTCCCTCGGCCGCAACGTCGGGCTGCTGCTCGCGCTGGTGATCCTCTGCATCGTCGGATTCGCCACCGCGGGGGAGCGATTCGCCAGCGTCGACAACGTGCTCACGATCCTCCGCCTCGCCGCCGTCATCGGCGTGCTGAGCATCGGCATGACCTTCGTCATCACCTCCGGCGGCATCGACCTCTCGGTCGGCTCCGTGATGGGGCTCGCGACGGTCTGGGCGAGCACGGTCTCGACCCAGTACTACGCGGCCAACACCTCCTGGCTGGTGATCGTGCTCACCGCGGTCGTCGTCGGCCTCGTCTGCGGCCTGATCAACGGCGCGCTAATCGCCTACGGCCGGGTCGTCGCCTTCATGGCGACCCTGGCGATGCTCGTCGCCGCCCGCGGCTTCGCCGAGCTGATCTCGAACCGCCAGACGCAGGTCGTCACGGTCACGCCGTTCCTCGACTTCTTCCGCGCCGACGTGCTCGGCATCCCGGTGCTCGTGCTGATCTTCGTGGTCGTCGCCGTCGCCGGCTGGATCCTGCTCAACCGCACCACCTTCGGCCGCCGCACCATCGCGGTCGGCGGCAACCCGGAGGCGGCCCGCCTCGCCGGCATCAAGGTCCGCCGCCACACCATGTACGTCTACGGCCTCGCCGGGCTCACCGCCGGCATCGCCGCCGTCATGATGCTCGCCCGCACCACCGCCGGCAGCTCGACCAACGGCCTCCTCTACGAGCTCGACGCCATCGCGGCGGTCGTCGTCGGAGGCACGCTGCTGGCCGGCGGCCGCGGCACCATCGTCGGCACCGTGTTCGGCGTCCTCATCTTCACGACCCTGACCAACGTGTTCACGCAGAACAACATGTCGACCTCGACTCAGGCCGTCGCGAAGGGCGCGATCATCGTCGCCGCCGTCCTGCTGCAGCAGCGGTTCGCCGCCCGCGGCAGGAAGTCCTGACCCCGGGGCTCCGGCCCCGCTCCTCCACACACAGCAACCCACCCGACCACTCAGGTCACCTCTCCGCAGGACACGTGTGCCCTCGGACCCCTCGGATCGATCGAAGGAGATCACTTCCATGCCCGCACGCCCCTTCACCCGCAGCCGCCTCTCCCGCACCGCCCGACTCGGCTCGGCCGGCGTCGCCTTCGGCGCCGTCGCGCTGATGCTCACCGGCTGCATCTCGAACGCCCCGGTCGAGACCGGCAACGCCGCCTCCGGCGGGACCGCCGCCGCCGTGGCCGCCTCGGACAACGACGCCTCCGGCGACAACGTCGTCATCGGCTTCACCGCTCCCGCCGCCGACCACGGCTGGATGGGCGCGGTCAGCCGCGCCGCCATCGCCGAGGCCGAGAAGTACGACGACGTGGAGCTCCGCACCGCGGAGGGCACCAACGACGTCAACCTCCAGATCAGCCAGGTCGAGACCTTCATCAACGACGGCGTCGACGCGATCGTGCTCCTGCCGATCGACGGAGCGGCGCTCACGCAGGTCGCCACACAGGCGATGGAGGCGGGCATCACCGTCATCAACGTGGACCGCGAGTTCTCCAGCCCCTTCGCCGCCCGGTCGACCATCCTCGGCGACAACTACGGCATGGGCGTCAGCGCCGGCACCTACATCTGCGAGGAGCTCGGCGACAACCCCGACGCCGTCGTCGCCGAGATCGCCGGCATCGACTCCCTCCCGCTGACCCAGGAGCGCAGCCAGGGCTTCTCGGACGCGCTCGAGGGCTGCGGACTCGACGTGGACAACCGCGTCGCCGCCGACTTCACCGTCCAGGGCGGAGAGCAGGCCGCGGCCAACCTCCTCCAGGCCGCGCCGAAGATCGACGCCATCTGGAACCACGACGACGACCAGGGCGTCGGCGTCCTCGCGGCGATCGACACCGCCGGACGCGACGAGTTCCTCTTCGTCGGCGGCGCCGGCTCGGCCAACGTGATGCGCGCGATCGAGGCCGACGACTCCGTCGTCAAGGCCACGGTCGTCTACCCCTCGACCCAGGCCGCGGACGGCATCAAGCTCGCCCGCCTCGTCGAGCAGAACAAGTCGATGGCCGACACCAGCTCGCTCGGCGTCCCGCGCCAGATCCAGCTCTTCGCGCCGGTCGTCACCAAGGACAACGTCTCCGAGTACCTGCCCTCGGCCTTCGAGTCCTGATCGGCCCCACCAGCCCGGGTCGGCGCGGGAACCATCCCGCGCCGGCCCCCACCTCGGCGCCGCCCCGGGATCACTGACGACCCGCAGCGCAGCGCCACCGGCATCCGCGAGAGGAGGAGGAGTGCAAGACACCGGCCCCAGGGCCGGACAGGAGGAGACCGGATCCGCTCAGTCGTGCGGACAGCGACGGACCCGGCCTCTGCGATGAACACCTCATTGAAGGAATCACATCACGCATGAATGGTAAGCGATCCTCGAGAAGAAGCATCAGGCGTCTTCTCGCACTCGGCATCGCCGGGATGGTGACGGTCTCCGGACTCACCGCCCTCGGCCTGCCCGCCTCGGCCCACGACGGAGTGGACCACGGTTCCGAGGGCGGAGCATCCGCTCTCGACTGGAGCAACTACGAGAAGGTCCTGCTGACGAAGAACGTCGGCGAGCCCCTCGACCTGGCCGTCCTCCCGGACAAGTCGGTCCTCCACACCGCTCGGAACGGCGAGATCCGCCACACCGACCCCAAGACCGGCACCACCCGTGTCGTCAACACGATCCCCGTGTACCAGAACTCGGAGGACGGACTGCAGTCCGTCGGCATCGACCCCGACTTCGCCGAGAACAAGTGGGTCTACCTCGTCTACGCGCCCCCCGGGAACACCCCGACCGGCGCGGCCCCGAACATGCTGCCCGAGGGCGCGACCGACAGCTACTGGGACCAGTGGAAGGGCATCAACCGCCTCTCCCGGTTCAAGTGGACCGGCTCGGGCCTCGACCTCGCGAGCGAGCAGAAGATCATCGACATCGAGACCCAGCGCGGGCAGTGCTGCCACGTGGGTGCCGACTTCGACTGGGACGCCGACGGCAACCTGTACCTCTCCACCGGCGACAACACGCCGGCGAGCGCTCCGGGTGCCGCGGGCTTCGCGCCGAACAACGACGCGCCCCGCATGAACCCGGGCTTCGACTCGCGTCGCGGCGCCGGCAACACGAACGACCTCCGCGGCAAGATCCTCCGGATCACCGTGCAGGAGGACGGCTCGTACACGATCCCCGACGGCAACCTCTTCCCGGTGGGAACCGAGAAGACCCGCCCCGAGATCTTCGTGATGGGCGTCCGCAACCCGTTCAAGATCGACGTCGACGCCGAGACGAACACCCTCTCCTGGGGCGACTACGGCCCCGACGCCACGAAGGCCGCTGCGGCCGACGGCGTCCGCGGCCCGATGGGCCTCGTCGAGTGGAACGCGACCGGACTGGACGAGCCGCACAACTCCGGCTGGCCCTACGTCCACGGACCGAACGCGCCGTACAACGAGTGGAACTTCGAGACGTCGACGCCCCGCGGCTTCTTCGACCCGGAGAACCTGAAGAACAACTCGCGCTGGAACACCGGCCTCGTCGACATCCCGGACGCCAAGGCGGCGACCGTCTACTACGGCGACAACCCCGGCGACCAGCCGTTCGACGAGCTCGTCAACTTCGGGACCAGCACCGGCCAGGGCCCCATGGGCGGACCGGTGTACCACTTCGACGCGGAGAACACCTCGACGTCGAAGTTCCCGGAGTACTGGGACAAGAAGACCTTCTTCGGCGAGTTCTCGCAGGACTACATCGCGGCGTTCACGCTCGATGAGGACCGCGCGGTCACGCACATCGAGGACTTCCTCCCCAACGCGGCGCTCAGCCAGGCCGCGCAGCCGATCCACGACAACCCGATGGACATGGAGTTCGGCCCCGACGGGTCGATGTACGTGATCGAGTACGGCGACGGATTCTTCCGCGCCAACCCCGACGCGGGCCTGTACCGGATCGACTACGCCGAGGGCAACAAGGCGCCGCAGGCCCGCTTCACCGCGACCCCCCTGTCCGCCTCGCAGACCCCGCTCGAGGTCACGTTCGACGCCAAGGGATCGACCGACCCCGAGGGCGACGCGCTCACCTACGACTGGGACTTCGACGGCGACGGCACCTTCGACGCCACCGGAGTGACCGTCAAGAAGACCTACACCGAGCTCGGACAGTTCACGGCCCGTCTGCGCGTCACCGACGCCAAGGGCAAGTTCAGCCTGACCTCGCGGGTCATCTCGGTCGGCAACCAGGCGCCGCAGATCCAGATCCAGACGCCCGGCAACGGCTCGTTCTTCAGCTGGGGCGACGCGATCCCCTACCAGGTGACCGGCAAGGACGCTGAGGACGGCGACCAGATCGTCAGCAGCCGCGTGGGCTGGACCTACGGCCTCGGCCACGACGAGCACGCCCACCCCGAGGTCACCGGCACCGGTGCCAAGGGAGCGTTCCCGACGTCCAAGGACTCGCCCGAGCACGGCCCCGGCGCGCTGCTGTACGGCACCGTCGTCGTGACCTACACGGACGGCGGCTTCAACGGCCTGCCCCCGGCTGCGGCCGAGGCGACGCTGCGGCTGAACCCGAAGACGCAGGAGGCGGAGCACGCCGCCCGTGAGGGCGTCCTGCCCTACGCGGACACCACCGCCAGCGGCGGCAACGCCGTCAGCGGACTCGGTGCGGGATCCTTCCTGCGCTGGGACCCGGTGAACTTCGCCAACCTGACCGGCGTCGTGGTCCGCGCCACCGGTGAGGGCACCGTCGACCTCCGCTGGAACGCTGCCGACGCAGCGCCCTTCGGAACGGCGACCATCCCCGCGGGAGCCGGCTGGAAGGACGTCCTCGTCCCCTTCGGCACCAACGTCCCCCGCGGCACCGGCTCGCTCTACGTGACCTCGCCCAGCGGCCTGTCGCTCGACTCCCTCACCTTCCAGGGTGCCGGCGCCGGTGACAAGACGGCTCCGACCGTCGCGGCGACCCTCGACCCGGCAGTGCCCGCGGGCGTCGGCGGCGTCTACAACAAGCCCGTGACCCTCGGCCTCACCGCCACGGACAACGGAGCGCTCTCCACCGTCCAGTACTCCGCCGACAACGGCACGACATGGACCACGGTCCGCGCCGTCAACGGCGCGTACACGGTCCCGTTCACCACGAACGGCGCCCGGACGATCCAGTACCGCGCCACCGACACCGGCGGCAACGTCTCGGCGGTCGGCACGGTGAAGTTCACGATCGACCTGGCCGCGGCGAACGCCCCGACCGCCGCGTCGACCACCACCGTGGCGCTCTCGGCTCCCCGCGTGACCTTCGGGGCACCGGGCGAGGCGACCGTCACGGTCACCGGTCAGGGTGGGAACCCCGGCGGAGAGGTCGTCCTCTACGAGGGCGCCACCGAGCTGGGCCGCGCGACGCTGAAGGACGGCAAGGCGACCTTCGCCCTGCCGAAGACCCTCGGCGCCGGCACCCACACCCTCCGTGCGGCGTACGGCTCGGACGCCACCTTCAAGGCCTCGGAGGGCACCGCCCGCCTGATCGTCTCGAAGGCCGCCTCGGAGCTCACCGCGACCGTCTCGCCCAACCCGGTCAAGCCGGGCGCCAGCGCGCAGGTCACGGTCGACGCGAAGTCCTCGACGGGTGTCGCCGGCACCGGTCAGGTGAGCGTGATGGTGAAGAGGAACCTCTCCACCGTCGCGATGCTCACCGGGACCCTCGACGAGAACGGGCACGTCGTGGTGACGCTCCCGAAGCTCGCGGCGGGCAGCTACAAGCTGACCGTCACCCACACCGCCACGGCGGACACCAACGCCGCGTCGGCGCTGCTGAACCTCACCGTCCAGCAGTAGCCACCGCGCAGGGGCCGGCCGGCTCGACCGGGCCGGCCGGCCCCCCACCCCCTGCACCATCTGCCATTTCGAAGGAGAAATGATGCACCACCACCACGCATCCATCACGGCCAAGCCGATGAGCCGGCGCTCGCTGATGACGGCCCTGGCCGCATCGACCGTCGCGGTCGGCGTCGGAGCGGGAGCGCTCGCGGCACCCGCCACGGCCGCCCCCGCGCCCTCGTCCGGATCCACGCGCCTGGTCCCGATCAACCGCATCGGCATCCAGCTCTTCAGCGTCCGCGACAAGGTCTCGTCGCTCGGCTTCCGGGCCGTCTTCGAGGAGCTCGGCCGCATCGGCTACAGCGAGATCGAGTTCGCCGGGTACACCCAGGGCAACGTCGGAGCGATCACGCCGCAGCAGATCCGCCAGCTGCTCGACGACAACGGCCTCCGCGCCGTCGGCTCGCACGTCGGCACCAACCTCCTCCGCTCGGAGCTGGGCAAGCAGATCGAGATCGCGCAGATCCTCGGCACGCCGCACCTCGGCACCGGCAACGCGCCCACCAACGTCAACACCAAGGCGGGCTACCTCGCCGCGGCGGAGGAGTGGAACAAGTGGGGCCAGCAGGTCTCGGCCGCGGGCATGAAGCTCTATCAGCACAACCACGCCGGTGAGTTCGGGTTCGCCACGGACGACCCCAAGACCCGCCTGTACGACCTCTTCTACGACAACACCGACCCGCGTCACGTGTACCTCGAGATGGACGTCTACTGGGCGTACGTCGGCAAGAAGCTCTACCCGGGCTTCGAGCCGCTCGACTACATCAAGCGCAACCCGCGCCGCTACCCGATCCTGCACCTCAAGGACGGCAAGACGAACAACGCCAACACCAACGGCTACGACATCGTCGAGTTCGGCGCGGGCAACCTGCCCTACCAGGCGTTCCTCTCGGAGCTGCGCGACCGCGGCCAGCGCTTCGGCGTCTGGGAGCAGGACACCGCTCCCACGCTGGCGACGCCGCCGAGCACGGGGAACTCCCTCGAGGCCGCTTCCCGCAGCTACTCCGCGATCGCTGCGCTCCGTGGCTGAGCGCACCCCGCGCCGCGCGCGCCGCACCGACAGCACCACCACCAGCACGACGCGCACGAGCGCACCGAGGAGAACCCCCATGAAGTGGAAGACGCCCACGGCGGTCCTCGCGGCCGCCTCCCTCGCGATGGTCGCCGCACCGTCCGCCTTCGCGGCGACGACGGACTGCACCACCGAGCTCGGGAACCAGACGATCACCGGAGACCTCAACGTCGGCGCGGGCCAGACCTGCGTGCTCGGCAACGTGACCGTCACCGGCAACGTCATCGTCGGCGACGACGCCTGGCTGGACGCCACCTCGGCGACCATCGGCGGCGACGTCATCGGCACCGACGCGTACGGCATCTCGATCGACGGCACCAGCGTCGGCGGAGACGTCGTCTCGTTCTCGGACGGCAGCCGCAACGGCTTCCTCTACCTGCGCGACCTCACGGTCGGCGGCATGGTCGAGGCCGGCGGGATCGACGTCGAGTTCAGCGACCTCTCGGTCGACGGCTCGGTCAGCACCGACGCGGCGAACTACGTCGACGTCGACCGCACCAGCGTCGGCGGCGACGCCACCTTCGCCGGAAGCGACTTCGGCGTGAACGTGCAGGGCGCCATCGTCGGCGGCTCGCTCGCCGTCACCGGCTCCTCGCGCGGCGTCCTCCTGGGCGCGAACGAGGACGGCTCGGCCTCGGCCCTCGGCAACACGGTGGGCGGGAACCTCACGCTCTCGGGCAACTCCGGCAACGTCCAGCTCGCGGGCTCGACGGTCGGCGGGCGCATCGCGCTCGCCGACAACGCGCCGGCGGTCAACTTCGGTGCGGGCAACACCGCCGCCGGAGTCGACGGCACCTTCACGGGAACGGCGGCGGGCGCTGCGGCGGCCGGCGACCAGGCCGTGGCCGTCATCGTCCCCGAGGCCAACAAGGGCGAGCTGACCTGGACGCTCGAGGGCACCAGCAACCTGGTGAACCTCGGCGTCGCCGAGGAGCAGGGCGACCACTTCGCCGCCTCCGGTGAGCTCGTGCCGGTCCGCGTGACCGACACCCGCCTCAACGGCCCGGCCTGGTCGGTCACCGGCCAGCTGAGCGACTTCCGCTCCGGCGAGAAGACGTTCTCGGGCAAGCACCTCGGCTGGACCCCCGAGGTCCTGGAGAACACGGGCGGTGCCGTCGCCGGCGCAGCCGTCCCCTCCGGGTTCGACTCGGGCAACGGCCTCGCCACGCCCCGCGTCCTCGGCTCCGCCGCGGCGCAGCACCCGACCGGATCCTCGGTCCTGGGCGCCGACCTCGACCTGAAGCTCCCGCTCTCGGTCGGAACCGGCACCTACACCGCGACGCTGACGCTCACCGCGCTCGGCTAGCACCGGTGGGGCGGCCTCCGGGCCGCCCCACCCTCCCCCCGTCTCCCCGCGAGACGCCACTCCGGTACGCCCCGCTCGGCGTGCCGCGTACCGGAGCGGCGTCCCGCGGGGAGGCATCCCCCCTTGCAACGGAAGCCTGATCGATGTCGCTCATGCCACGCACCTCCCGCACCACCGCCGCCCTGCTGCTGATGACGCTCCTCGCAGCCGGCGGCCTCTCGGCTCAGGCGGGTGCCCAGGAGGCGGACCCCGCCTCCACGCCGGTCACCTGGGGGGTGCGCCCCGCCGACACCGAGCAGGGCAGCGAGCGGCCGAACTACGCGTACGCCCTCGATCCCGGCGGACGCCTCAGCGACGCCCTGATCGTCTCCAACTACGACGACGAGGAGCAGACGTTCCGCGTCTACGGCTCCGACGGCTTCATCACCGAGGCCGGCCAGCTCGACCTGCTCCCCGCCGCGGAGCCCTCGACGCAGCTCGGCAGCTGGATCGCGTTCCCCGAGCCCGAGGTCACCGTGCCCGCCGGCGAGAGCGTGCAGGTCCCGTTCGAGGTCGTCGTCCCCGACGACGTGACCCCGGGCGACTACGCCGCGGGCGTCGTCTCCTCGATCCTGGTGCAGGGCGAGACCGGAGTCTCGGTCGACCGGCGCCTGGGCTCGCGCATGTACCTCCGCGTCGGCGGCGAGCTCGCCCCGCGCCTGTCGATCGACGGCCTCGCCGTCTCGTACCAGGGCGGCTGGAACCCCTTCGCCCCCGGCTCCGCGACCGTCGACTACACCGTGACCAACGCGGGCAACACCCGCATCGCGCCGGGCGCCGAGATCAGCGTCGCCGGCCTCTTCGGCCTCGCGCCGGTGTCCGCGACCGACCCGGAGCCGCTGCCCGAGCTCCTCCCCGGAACCTCCGTCTCGCGCACCGTGACCGTCGCCGGAGTCTGGCCGCTCTTCGTCGCGACCGCCCGCGCCGCGCTCTCGGGCACCGTCGTCACCGCCGACCAGGCCTCCCAGGCCGACTCCGCCGTCGTCGTCCCCGACGTGCCGGTCGCCACCGCCGAGACCTCGGCCGCGGCCGTGCCGTGGAGCGCCGTGCTCCTCCTCGCCCTGCTCATCGGGCTCATCGTGCTGACCGTCGTCCGCCGCCGCCGCCGGGCCGCGGGGGAGCAGGCGCGCATCGACGCCGCCGTCGCCGCCGCTCTCGGCGCCCAGCCGGAGGACGCCGACCGCGCGGAGGTCCGCTCCTGACCGGGTGCGGCCGACGCGGTCCGCGGGGGATCGCGCCGGCGCGGCCCGCCGTCTCCGGGCGCGCGGCCGCCGCTCTAGCGGACCGCCCGCCCCTCGGCGCGCAGCTGCTCGAGGAAGCCGTCCACCACGGCGGGGCTGAGCAGGTGCCCGCGCAGCATCAGCGCGGCACCGCGCACGCCCCCGCTGCCGCCCAGCTCGGCGGTCACCACGTCGAGCCGCTGCGTCGCGAGGGGGAGGGAGCGCTCGTCGATCACCGAGCGCACGGCCGTCAGGATCTCCGGGCTGGCGAGGGCGACCGCGCCGCCCAGCACGATGACGGAGGGGTTCAGCAGGCTCACGCAGGTGGCCAGCACCTCGCCGAGCTGGAGTCCCGCGATCCGCGCCGCCTCCACGGCCTCGGGATCGCGCGCCTTCAGCAGGTCGATAAGCTCGCGCACCGACTGCACGTCGCGGCCCGCCCGGGCGAGCCCGGCGGCCAGAGCGGAGCCGCCCGCGACCGCCTCGAGGTCCCCCTCCTGACCGCCCGCCGCGGCCGGGGCCGTGCGCGGCACCTGGACGTGGCCGAGATCACCGGCGGAGCCGAGGGCTCCGCGCTGGAGCAGCCCGGACGAGACGATGCCCGCGCCGATGCCGGTGCCGACCTTCACGAACATCAGATCGAGGGCGTGCGGGAACCGCGAAGCCCGCTCGCCGAGCGCCAGCAGGTTCACGTCGTTGTCGACGAGCACCGTGGTGTCGTAGCGCCGGCGCACGAAGGCGGGGATGTCGAAGCCGTCCCAGCCGGGCATGATCGGCGGGCGCACCGGGCGGCCGCTCGCGTGCTCCACCGGGCCGGGCACGCCGACCCCGATTCCCGCGAGGGCGGAGCGGTCGACGCCGGCCGCGGCGAGGATCCCGTCGCAGACGTCGAGCGCGTGCCCGAGCACCGCCACGGGGCCCTGCGCGATGTCGAGCTCCTCGCGGCGCTCGGCGATGATGCGGCCGTCGAAGTCGGTCAGCGCGATGGTCGAGTGCGCCGCGCCCAGGTCGATGGCCAGGAGCGAGCGGACGGCCGGGTCGAAGACGAGGCGCGCGGACGGGCGGCCGCCGGTCGACGGAGCGCGGTCGAGGTGCGCGATCAGTCCGAGGTCGAAGAACTGCTCCAGGCGCGTCATCACCGCGGTCCGCGCGAGGCCCGTCTCCTCGACCAGCTCGGCGCGGGTGCGCGGTCGACCGTCGGCGAACAGCCTCAGCATGTCGCCGGTCGCGGTACCGGCGCGCTCGGCCACGCTCAGCTCCTTCTCTCGGCCCGGAGGACGGGTTCGGGGGACAGCACACCTGAGGAAACCAGTCGACGCACGGTCGCGCAATCTCGGCGGGCCCTGCGTGCGGTTCCTGCGCAACACGGCCGGCCGGAGGCGCGACGCGCGCCCGGCCGAGGCCCCTCCCCACTCCGATCGCCCGGGTGCGCCCCGACGATCGCCGCTCAGCCAGCCCTTCCAGACAGGAGAGAACGATGACCTCGTCCGACACCACCACCACAGGCGCCCCCCGATCGAGTGGGCGCATCGGCCTCTGGCTGATCGGGGCCCGGGGCAGCGTCGCCACCACGGCCGCCGTGGGCCTGCACGCCATCGCCGCCGGAGCCGCGCCCAGCTCGGGCTGCGCCACCGCGACCCCCGCCTTCGAGGACGTCCCGCTCGCCGGGTTCGCCGACATCGTCATCGGCGGCCACGACGTCTCGCCGACCCCGCTGCTCGAGAAGGCCACGGGCCTCGCGGCCGGTGGCATGTTCCCGACCTCGGTCGTCGCCGAGGTGGCCGACCGGATCGACGCGACCGACGCCGAGATCCGCCTCGCCCCCGCCGACGCCGCGTCGCAGCAGGAGGAGATCGACCGCCGGGCCGCCGACATCGTCGCCTTCCGCGAGCGCCACGGCCTCGCCCGGGTCGTCGTGATCGACGTCGCCTCGACCGAGGTGCTGCCGGCCGACCGTCCCGAGTTCCACGACCTCGCCGCTCTGCGCGCCGCCCTGGCGCGTCCGGGCGAGCGCCTCCTGCCGCCGAGCTCGATCGCCGCCCTCTCGGCCGTCGTCGCGGGCGCGGCCTACGCCTGCTTCACTCCCTCGACCGCGCTGGCTCTGCCGGCCCTGGAGGAGTGGGCCGCCGAGGCCGGGATCCCGATCGCCGGCCAGGACGGCAAGACGGGGGAGACCCTGCTCCGCAGCGTGCTCGCGCCGATGTTCACGGCACGTGGGATGCGCGTGCTCTCGTGGGCGGGCGCGAACCTCCTCGGCGGCGGCGACGGGCAGACCCTCGCCGACCCGGAGGCGGTGCGCTCGAAGCTCGTCTCGAAGAACCGCGGACTGCGCAGCCTCCTCGGCGACGACGTCGTCACACCGCTCCACATCGACAACGTCCCGGACCTCGGCGACGTCAAGACCGCCTGGGACCACGTGCACGCCGAGGGCTTCCTCGGCTCGCGGATCACGGTGCAGACGATCTGGTCGGCGTACGACTCGGCCCTCGCGGCGCCGCTGATCCTCGACCTCGCCCGCCTGCTGGCGCTCGCGGACGAGGCCGGCGTCTCGGGCCCGGTCGGCGAGCTCGGCTTCTTCTTCAAGGACCCGTGGGGCAGCGACGTGCACGGCTTCGCCGAGCAGACCGCGGAGCTGGTGGCCTGGTCCGCCCGCACCGGCGCGCTCGTCGCCGAGCGCCGCACCCCGGTGACGAGCGGGACGCGGAGCGATGGCTGAGCTGCGCGACTACCTCGAGCTCGTCCGCGCGAAGGCCGCGCTGACCGTGATCGGCGACACCGTCGCCGGCGGAGCGTGGGCGGGCCGCGGCGTGGGAGCGCGCACGGTCGCGCTCCCGCTGTCCTCGGCGCTGCTCTACTCGGCGGGCATGGCGCTCAACGACTACGCGGACGCCGAGCTCGACGCCCGGGAGCGGCCCGAGCGGCCGATCCCCTCGGGGCGCATCCGGCGCTCGGCGGCGCTGGGCACGGCGGCCGCGCTGACCGCGGCGGGGATCGCCGTGGCGGCCGTCGTGGACGGGCGGCGCTCGCTCGCGCTCTCGCTGCCGCTCGCGGCCGGGATCTGGTCGTACGACCTGCTCGCGAAGCCGACTCCGCTGGGCCCGGTCGTGATGGCGGCCTGCCGCGGTCTCGACGTGCTGCTCGGCGCGGGCGTCGACGGCGTGCGCGCGGCGGCCCCCGCCTCCGCCGCTGTGGCCGCGCACACGCTCGGCGTCACCGTGCTCTCGCGCGGCGAGGTGCACGGCACCACCCCGGTCGCGGCGGGAGCGGTCTCGGCCGGCACCGCGGCGATCGCGCTGTCCACCGCGGCCGGCGCTCTGGCCGAGCGCCGGGCCGCCCCCGCCGCGGTCGTCGCCGCGGGCCTCGGGCGCTGGCTCCTGCTCGTGCTCACCGCGCAGCTGCAGGCCGTGCAAACGCCGACGGCCGCGGCCGCGCGGACGGCCACCCGCGCGGGCATCACCGGGATGATCCCGCTGCAGGCCGCGCTCGCCGGTCTGAAGCGTCCCGAGCTGGGGGCGGCGCTGCTCGCGCTCGACGCGCTCGGCTCCCTCCTGCTCCGCCGCCCGCGGACGGCGGACATCACATGAGCGCCACCGGACCCGTCCTCGGCTACGGCACCAACGGCTTCGCCGACCACACCCTCGACGACGCGCTCACGGTGATCCACGCCGCGGGGTACCGCGCCGTCGCGCTCACCCTCGGGCACCCGCACCTCGATCCCTTCGCGGCCGACTGGCGCGAGCGGACGCTGGCGCTCCGGACGCGGCTCGACGAGCTGGGCCTGCGCGTGGTCGTCGAGACGGGCGCGCGGTACCTGCTCGACCCGTTCGCGAAGCACCGCCCCACGCTGGTCGGCGAAGAGGCCGGCCCCCGCGTCCGCTTCCTCGAGCGCGCGATCGAGATCGCCGCGCTGCTGGACGCCGACGCCGTCTCCCTCTGGTCGGGGGTCGTGCCGGCGGGCGCGGATGCGGCCGCGGCCTGGCGGCTGCTCGTCGAGCGGATGCGCGGCGTCGTCGCGACGGCCGAGCGCCACGGCGTGCGGCTGGCCGTCGAGCCCGAGCCGGGGATGCTGGTGGAGACGGTGGCCGACGCGCTGCTGCTGCGCCGCGAGCTCGGCGACCCGGAGTCGGTCGGGCTGACGGTCGACCTCGGCCACTGCGTCGTGGTGGAGCCGGACGGCGTGGTCGGAGCCCTCCGCAGCGCTGGGGACCTGCTCCTGAACGTGCAGGTCGACGACATGCTCCCGGAGCGGCACGAGCACCTCGAGCTCGGCACCGGATCGCTCGACCTCGCGGCCGCCTTCGCGACCCTCGCCGAGATCGGCTACCGCGGGATCGCCGCCGTCGAGCTGCCCCGGCACTCGCACGACGCGCCCCGCCTGGCCGTGGCGAGCCTCGCGGCGATGGAGGAGGCGCTCGGCGGCGCCTCCTCGCACGCCGAGCACCCGTGGACCGCGGCCGCCCGTTCCGCCGTCGTCGAGCGCCCGTCGCGGATCGAGCGCTTCTTCCCCGCCGCGGGCCGCGAGGCCGGACGCGAGCCGCTCCGGCCCGCCGAGGACCCGCACGGCCTCGTCCACGGCACGCACGACGACGCGGCCCGCGCCGCCCTGGTGCAGGCCGCCGCGCAGGCGCTCGGCGACGATGACCTGGCCGCTCTCCTCCTCCGCCTCTACCGGGGCGGGGACGGCGCCGAGCGCCGCGGAGTGCTGGCCGGGCTGAACGCCCTCGGCGACCCGGGACCGGCGACGACCCTCGCCGGCCTCGAGCTGACCGCCGACGCCCTGCGCGCCAACGACACCCGGCTCGTCGCCGCGGCGATGGGCTCCTTCGCCCGCCGCCACCTCGACGCGCACGCCTGGCGGCACGGGGTGCTCAAGCTCGTCTTCCTCGGCGTCCCGCTCGCGGCGGTCGCCGGGCTGGAGGAGCGCAGCGACGCCGAGCTGCGCGCGATGGCCGGCCGCTTCGCCGACGAGCGCCGCGCGGCCGGGCGCCCGCTCCCGGACGATCTGGCGGTGCTCCTGCCGAGCTGACCGCCCCCGAACGCCGCCCCGACCGCGGGGCACCACCACCGATGAGAAAGGCGCGACGATGCGCATCTTCGACCCGCACATCCACATGACCTCCCGCACCACCGACGACTACCAGGCGATGTTCGACGCCGGCGTCCGCGCGGTCGTCGAACCCTCCTTCTGGCTCGGACAGCCGCGCACGAACGTCGGCTCGTTCACGGACTACTTCGACGCCCTGATCGGCTGGGAGCGCTTCCGCGCCGCGCAGTTCGGCATCCGCCACCACTGCACCATCGGGCTCAACCCGAAGGAGGCGAACGACCCGCGCTGCCGGGCCGTCCTGCCCGAGCTCGACCGCTACCTCGCCAAGGACGGCGTCGTCGCGGTCGGCGAGACCGGCTACGACTCGCTCACCCCCGAGGAGGACCAGGTCTTCCGCCAGCAGCTCGAGCTCGCCGGCGAGCACGGCCTCCCCGCGATGGTGCACACCCCGCACCGCGACAAGGAGTCGGGCACCCGCCGGACCCTCGAGGTCGTCGCCGACTCGGGGCTCGAGCCCGGGCGGGTCCTCGTCGACCACCTCAACGAGGTCACCGTCGACGCGGTCCGCGACTCCGGCTGCTGGATGGGCTTCTCCATCTACCCCGACACGAAGATGGACGAGACGCGCCTGGTGACGCTGGTCGAGCGGATCGGGCTGGACCGCGTCCTGGTCAACTCCGCCGCCGACTGGGGCCGCTCCGACCCGCTCACGACCGCGAAGACCGGCCGCCTCCTCCTCGTCGCCGGCTTCAGCGCGGGCGACGTGGACCGGCTGCTCTGGCAGAACCCGGTCGAGTTCTACGGGCAGAGCGGACGCCTGGACCTCTCGCCCGTCGCGGGCTTCGACGTGCAGGAGTCGGCCGGCCGCACCTTCGAGGGCAACTCCGTGCTCCGGGGCGCGCCGCGCGTGGCGGAGGTCGTGTGATGCACCTCTCCTACTGCACCAACGTCCATCCCGCCGAGGACCTGGCCGGAGTCGTCCGCCAGCTCGACGTCTACGCCGGACCCGCGCGCGTGGCCGCCGGGCTCGCCCTGGTCGGAGTCGGCCTGTGGATCCCGCGCGACCTCGCGGCCCGCCTGGTCGCCAGCGCCGAGGACCGCGCCGTCCTCCGCGCGGCCCTGCAGCGCAACGGCCTGGAGGTGCGCACGCTCAACGCCTTCCCGTACGCCGCGTTCCACGCCGAGGTCGTGAAGCTCGACGTCTACCGCCCCGACTGGACCACGCCGGAGCGCCTGCAGTACACGATCGACTGCGCGCGGATCCTGGCCGACCTGCTGCCCGCCGGCGCCGACGGCAGCATCTCGACGCTGCCGCTGGGCTGGCGCGAGGGCTGGGGACGGGAGCAGGACGAGGCCGCCTGCCGCAACCTCGCCCGGCTCGTCGAGGAGCTGCGCGACCTGCGCCGCTCCACCGGCCACGCGATCCGCCTGGCGATCGAGCCCGAGCCCGGCTGCATCCTCGACACCGTGGACGACGTCGTCGACTGGCTGCACCCGCGGATCGGAGTGGTCGACCCGGCGTACGTGGGCGTGTGCCTCGACACCTGCCACCTCGCCGTCTCCTTCGCCGACCCGGCCTCGGCCGTCCGCCGCATCCGCGACGCGGGCCTGCGCGTGGTCAAGGTGCAGGCCTCCGCCGCGCTCCACCTGGAGGACCCCTCGGGCCGCGCCGCGCTCACCCCGTTCGTCGAGAAGCGCTACCTGCACCAGACCCGCGAGAACGGGATCGACGGAGTGCTCCGCGTCGACGACCTGCCCGAGGCGCTGGACACGCTCCCCGGCACCGGCCCGTGGCGCGTGCACTTCCACGTGCCGCTGCACCACCGGCCGGAGGCGCCGCTCTCGGCGACCACGGCCGTCCTGGCGGAGGCGGTCTCGGCGGTCGACGCCGCCTGGCCGTACGACGAGATCCACCTCGACGTCGAGACCTACACCTGGTCGGTGCTCGCCGACGCCCCGAGCGACCTCTCGACGGGCATCGGCGCCGAGCTCGCCTGGGCGGCCGCGCACCTGCTCACGCCCGCCTCCCGAGAGGCGCTGCTGGCGCCCCTCCTCCCGCAGGCGGCGGCGCTGTGAGGCCCGTGCTGCTGCTCGACGTGGTCGGGCTGACCTCGACGGCGCTCGCCGACATGCCCCGCCTCTCGCGGCTGGCCCGCGGGGGCGGGCGCCTGCCGCTGGACACGGTCCTGCCCGCGGTCACCTGCAGCGTGCAGTCGACCATGCTCACCGGCTCGATGCCCGCGCAGCACGGGATCGTCGGCAACGGCTGGTACTTCCGCGACCTCGGCGAGGTGCACCTGTGGCGCCAGCACAACCGCCTGGTCACGGGGGAGAAGGTCTGGGAGACCGCGCGCCGGCTGAGCGGGGAGCCGTACCGCGCGGCCAACATCGGCTGGTGGTACGCGATGGGGGCGACGACCGACGTCACCGTCACTCCGCGCCCGATCTACCACGCCGACGGCCGCAAGTCGCCGGACGCGTACGTGCGCCCGCCGGCGCTGCACGACGAGCTGGTCTCGCGCTTCGGCGCCTTCCCGCTGTTCCAGTACTGGGGGCCGACCGCGTCGCTCCGCTCGACCCAGTGGATGGTCGACGCGACCCGGCACGTGCTGGCGGGCGACGGCTCCGGCCCGCCCGAGCTGACCACGGCGTACCTGCCGCACCTCGACTACGACCTCCAGCGCTTCGGACCGGACTCGCCCGAGGCGCGCCGGGCCGCGTCGGAGCTCGACGTGGTGCTCGCTCCGCTGCTCGACGACGCGGAGGCGCTGGGCGCGTCGGTGATCGTGGTCGCCGAGTACGGGATCGCCGACGCCGACACCCCGGTCGACGTGAACCGGGCGCTCCGCCGCGAGGGCCTGCTCGAGGTCTACGTGCAGGACGGCCGCGAGCAGCTGGACCCGTGGACGTCGCGCGCGTTCGCCGTCGCCGACCACCAGGTCGCCCACGTCTACGTGCAGGACGCGGCGGACCTGCCGCGGGTGCGCTCGATCCTCGAGGGGCTCGACGGCGTCGACGAGGTGCTCGACCGGGAGGCGCAGGCCCGCTACGGCCTCGACCACGAGCGCTCGGGCGAGTTCGTCGTGGTCGCCCGGCCGGGGGCGTGGTTCACCTACTACTACTGGCTCGACGACGACCGCGCACCCGACTTCGCCCGCGGCGTCGACATCCACCGCAAGCCCGGCTACGACCCGGCCGAGCTCTTCTTCGACCCGGCCGACCCGCTGGTGAAGGCGAAGGCGGCGGGCAACCTCGCCAAGAAGGCGCTGGGGCTGCGCTACGCGATGAACCTGGTTCCCCTGGACGCGTCGCTCGTGCGCGGCACGCACGGGAGGCTGCCGTCCTCGTCGGCGGACACTCCGCTCGTGCTGGCCTCGGACGCGGACCTGCTGCCGGCCGGAGCCGCGTCGCTCCCGGCCACCGCGATGCGCGACCTGGTGCTCGCGGCGCACGGCCCGGCCCTCGCGAAGGAGGCGTCGGCGCTCGCGCGCTGAGGGAGGGGACGCCCGGCGGCCCGTGCGCGGGCCGTCGGGTGCCGGGGGCTCAGCCGGGGTCGCCGCGGTCCGACGCGGGCTCAGGCGAGCTCGCCGCGGTCCGACGCGAGCTCAGGCGAGCTCGCCGCGGACCGCAGCGGGCTCAGGTCCTCGCCGCGGACCCAGCCGGGCGGCCGGGCGGCTCAGCGCGGCACGAGCCCGGTGAGCCGCGCCGTCAGCCGCTCGACGGGACCCGCACCGAGGAACCGCCACCACAGCACGGCGGCCGCGCACAGCCCGAGCACGAGGGCGAGAGCGGCGAGCGGAGTGTCGGCGGAGTAGCCGAGGCCCGCCCGCGCGAGCGCCGCGACGAGAGCCACCTGCAGCACGTAGACCGAGAGCGCCAGCGTGCCGATCGCGCGGAGCGGCACCAGCAGCCGCTGGACAGCGGTGGAGCGCGACGTTGTCGGCAGCACCACCGCGACGTAGGCCAGGAGCACGAGCCCGAGGTCGTGCAGGGTGTCCGGGAGGCTGCCGGAGGGCGACTCCACGCCGAGCAGGAGCGCGACCAGCGGCCGCACCGGGTACGCGACGACCGCGACCGCCGCGAGCACCGGCAGCAGCCGGTCGCGCTGCGCGCCGTGCCGCAGTAGCAGGGCTCCGAGGAGGAAGAAGGGGAGCAGGTTGGTCGCGCGGTAGCTCGGCCCGGTGAAGAGCCAGAGGGCGAGCGGAGAGCCGGATGCGGCGGCGGCGACCGCGGCGTTCACGGGCCCCGCGGCGAGCGCGAGCACAGCGGCCAGCGCGGCGATCGTCCGGGAGCGGAGGAGCAGCAGCGGCGTGCCGAGCACGAGCACGACGCCGAGGTACTGCAGCACGATCGCGATCCAGCTGCCCCAGGTCTCGAGCCAGACGCCGAGCGCCACGAGCACCGCGCCGCGGATCGCGTTCCGCAGCAGCACCCGCCCGGGGGAGGCACCGGGCCGCGCGAGCACCAGGGCCGCCGACATCCCCATCACCAGCGCGAACAGCGGTGACGCGAGATCGTTGACGTTCCACGCCAGGAACCCGACCACTCCCGTGCGCGCGCTCGGCACGAGCGGCATCGCGTGCGCGACGAGCATGGCCGCCACCGCCACTCCGCGCAGCACGTCGGGGGCGACCAGTCGGTCGTGCCGGAGTCGCGGAGCCGTCGCAGTCATCCCGCGAGAGTAGGCGCGCCCCCGCCGCCGCGCCCCGCGCGAGCGCACCTCGCGCCACCGGCCGCCCGCCGGGCCGTCGGCCGGGCCGTCGGCCGGGGCGCCACCCGCTCCGCCGACGTGCGCTGCTGTCCGCTCCCCTCCGTCGGCCGGGGCCTCCGGCCGCCCGCTCCCAGCCGTCGCTGACCGGCCGCGGCGCCGCCCGCCCCGCCGACGGGCGCTGCTGTCCGCTCCCCTCCGTCGGCCCGGCCTCCGGCCGCCCGCTCCGATCCGTCGCTGACGGCCCGTTCCGTCCTCCCGCACGGGCCGTTCGTGACGGATCGACGCCCGGCGCCCTCCGGCAGGCCCGCGCTCGCTCCGCATGCGGCGCCCAGTCGCGCCCGGCCCGCTCCGATCCGTCGCTGACGGCCCGTCCTGCGCTCCTCCGCAGGCCGTGAGCGACGGATCAGCGCCCGCCCGCGCCGCCGCCTCGCGCGGATCCCCGCCGCAATGCCCCGTCCGTGCCTCCGGCCTGCTCCGATGCGTCGCGAACGGCTCCTTCCGTCCTCCCGAAGCGACCGTTCGTGACCCTTCGACGCGCGCTCGTCCGCACGCGCGCTCGCGCCGCCGCCTCGCGCTCGGCACCGCCGCCTCGCGCTCGGCACCGCCGCCTCGCGCTCGGCACCGCCGCGACGTCCCGGCCTCGCATCGGCCTGCTCCGATGCGTCACGAACGGCTCCTTCCTGCCTCCCGAAGCGACCGATCGTGACCCCTCGGCGCCCGCCCGCGAGCGGCCTATACTCGGCCCGCACCGAGCACGACCGGGCATGCTGGGCGGATGACCGACGCCGCCCCGTCCCCCGACCGCCCGCGCCGCGCCCGCAGCCAGCACGTGCTCACCGTGCTGCGGACCGAGCGCCTCACCGGTCACCTGGTCCGCGTGCACCTCGGCGGCGACGGGCTCGACGCGTTCCTCGCCGAGTCCGACCCCGAGCGCCTCGCCGCGACCGACCGCTACGTGAAGCTCCTGCTCCCGCCGCGCGGCTCCGACCTCCAGCCGCCCTTCGACCTCGACGCGCTCCGGGCGAGCGTCGCCCCCGAGCAGCTGCCCGTGCGCCGCACCTACACCGTCCGCTCGGTCGACCTCGAGCGGCGCTCGATCGCCGTCGACTTCGTCGTGCATGGCGACGAAGGGGTGGCGGGACCGTGGGCGCTCGCCGCGGCTCCCGGCGACCGGATCGCGCTCTCCGCGCCCGGTGGCGCCTGGTCGCCGAGCGCCGACCCCGAGGCCGTGCACCTGCTGCTCGGCGACGACTCCGCTCTGCCGGCGATCGCCTCCGCCCTCGAGGGGATGTCCGCGCACGCGCGCGGCCTGGTCCTGATCGAGGTGGACTCGGCCGCCGACGAGCTCGCGCTTCCCGCTCCGGCCGGAGTGGAGGTGCGCTGGCTGCACCGCGGCGGTCTCGAGGCCGGCCGGGCGCTGGTCGCGGCCGTCCGGGCCGAGCGGAGGCCCGAGGGCGTGCTCGAGGTCTTCGCGCACGGCGAGCGCACCGCGATGAAGCAGCTGCGCGCCCTCCTGCAGGACGAGTGGGGCGTGGAGCGCCGGGCGCTCTCGCTCTCGGCCTACTGGGCTCTCGGCCGCGCCGAGGACCGCTTCCAGGCCGAGAAGCGCGAGCCGGTCGGCGCGATCTTCGCCGACTGACGCGGGAGCGCACTCCGTCCGCACACCTCCGGGAAGGGACCAGCCTCGGACCCACCTCTACTCCGGTCCCCACGACCGGACCGTCCGATGGCGGTCCGGCCCTGCGAGCCTCGCGCCCGCCGCCCCCGCCGTTCTGCGGGCTGCTCGACCGACACGATGAGGAGAGCCCCTGTGGGAGTGCTGATCTTCGGCGCCTGGCGGCGCCGGATCGAGTTCGAGGACCGGACGCTCGCGCACGTGCGGATCGCGGTGCGCGCGCGGATGGAGCAGGGGCAGTCGTTCCGCTTGACCTGGAGGACGCTGCAGGAGTCGGAGCCGCGCTCGCACGCGATCCTCGTGCAGCCGAACGCGGTGCTGGAGTACCGCTTCGACCATCCCCGTTTGCACGCCGTGAACCGCCTCTGGCTGCGCGAGCTCCTCACCCCCGCGTCCGGGCGCGACATGGTCGTCGCCGCTGAGCCCGAGCAGGCGCCGCTCCTCGGTGACGACCGTCCGTCCCCGGTTCCCGAGGGAGGGCTCGCGGCCTAGTCGGAGCGGAGCCCCTCACTGCCGAGCGAGGCCGACCGGGAGCCCGCCCGCGAGGGCGGCGGCGGATCCGAAGAGCAGCGCCCCCACCCCGCCCAGGGCGGTGGCGACGACGGTGTTCAGCACGGCTCCGACGAGCGCGAAGCCCAGCACGTTCGGCAGCGAGAGGATCGCGTCGAGGTCGATCTGATCGCCGACGACCTGCCCGAGGAGCGTGTCGGCCTGGGTGAAGAGGTCCGAGTGCACGAGCAGCGGATGGGCGACCAGGACGGCGACGAGGCCGAGTATCGCGAGCGCGAGGCCGAGCAGGAACGAGAGCTTCACGGCCGACCAGAAGTCGACGTGCACGAGCGCGAGGCGGAGCGGAGCCTGATCGCCGGCCGGCTTCCCGGAGCCGGTCATCGGGCGTCAGCGGCGCGCTGGACGACGTCGACGACGACGAGGGCTGAGGCGGCGGCGGAAGCGAGGGCGCGGTTCACGAAGGTCTCCTGGGGCGGGACGGGCGCCGGGAGCAGAGGCTCGGCGGCGTTCTGCCAGAGTCCCGGGCCGGAGGAGTCCGGTGCGTCGTCCGGGAGTCGCGTCCGGTGCGCCTCGGGGATGACCGCGCGTCCGCTGCTCCCTCCGACAGCCCGCCACCCGCCGAGGGCCCCTCCTCTCCGGCGTGCGGTCGATGCGGATCGCCGCCTGCCGCTCGCAGGACCTCCCCCGCGCGGTGGATCCTGCCCGGACACGGAGCGCCGCGCAGGACGCCGCGGCCACCGCCCCAGCGGGACTCCCGCCGACACGGATGTTGCATCGCCGCCGCAGCCGGACATGTACCTGTGACTCCGCGAAAGGGGAACCATGAGCATCCGCTCCCGAGACGACTTCTCCGAGCTGTACCGCGCCCACTTCGACGACCTGCTCCGCTTCGTCCGCCGCCGCGCTCCCGCCGCGACGGTCGACGACATCGTCGGCGAGACCTTCCTCGCCGCCTGGCGTCGCCGGCAGGACCTGCCGGAGAACGTGCGGCCCTGGCTGTTCGGCACCGCCCGGCACGCGATCCTCAACGCCGCCCGCGGCGAGAACCGCCGGCAGGCGCTGGCCGTGCGGATCGGGACCCTCGCCGCGGAGGAGCAGGCCGACCCGTCGGTCGGCGACCGCCTCGACCTGGAGAGCGCGTGGAAGCGGCTGCCCCTCGCCGAGCAGGAGGCTCTGGCCCTCCACGTGTGGGAGGACCTCCCGCAGGCCGAGGCGGCGCAGGTGCTCGGCTGCTCCCGGGCCGCCTACGCGATGCGGCTCACCCGCGCGAAGCGGCGGCTGGCGGCGCTGCTCGCCCCCCTCGACTCCACCATCCTCTCCGGCACGGCAGAACGGACCCTCTCATGACCGACCAGCTCCTCGACCTGCTCCGCGCGCACGACGCCGAGCCCCGCACCTCCCTCACCGCTGCCGAGGCCGCACGTCGGGACGCGCTCCTCGGCGAGATCCTGGTCAGCGAGGACGCGGCCGCTCCCCGTTTCTTCCGCCCCCGCGACTGGGCCGTCGCCGGCGCGGCGACCGTGCTCCTGGCCGCCGCAGCCGCAGCCGCGGTGGTCGTCGTGGTCCCGGGTCTCATCCCCGGCACCGGCTCCGTCGGGCTGAACCGCGCGGTGCTCGCCTCCTGGACCGCGATCCCCGAGCGCATCCTGCCGAGCTCCGAGCTCGGGCAGTCGGCGACGCAGTGGTGCGCGACGAACCTGCAGAGCCCCAACGGCGAGGCCGGGCCGGCGGAGGTCTCGCACCTCGACGCGCGCGGCGACGCCGCCTCGATGATCTACCGCTTCGACGACTCCCTCTACTACTGCCTCAGCGCCGGGAACGGCGCGGGGATGTGGGAGGTGGCGGACGCCGCACCGATCGGCCCCCTCGCCGCGGACGCCGTCCAGCTCAGCTCGGCCGGCACCTTCGGAGAGGGGGACGCCGCTCTGATCTACGCGGTCGGCTTCGCGGGCGCGGACGTGGAATCGGTGGTGCTGAACGAGGCCGGCGTCGAGCCGGTCGTCGCGACCCTCGAGGGCGGCTCCTGGACCGCCTGGTGGCCCTCGTCCGACGGTCTCGCCGCCGGGCCCGCCGGCACGGTCACGATCACCACCCGGGACGGCTCGAGCCGCGAGGTCTCCGTCGACTCCCTCTACCGCCCGTGAGCGGGTCGCGGCACTCCCGTTCGGACGGGCCGGAGCAGGAGGGGACGGGTGCGCGTGTCCTGTCCACGCGCTTCACCGACGTCCACTACCTCGACGAGGGACCGGTGGACGGCACTCCGCTCGTGCTCGTGCACGGCTTCCCCGACATCCCCGCCACCTGGGACGGCGTCCTGGAGCTGCTTCCCCCCGGGCTCCGGGTGGTGCGCCCCTTCCTGCGCACCCGCGCCTCCCGTGACGCGCTAGAGCGTCTGCGGCCGCGGACGGTCCGTGCCCACCCCGCGGACGCTCCTGCTGGAGGCCGCGAGGAGCGAGGCGACGAGGACGACCGCGGCGCAGCCGAGCAGGGTGCGGTCGAGCCCGACGAGGTCGGCGAGCGGGCCCACGAGCGCCTCCCCGAGCGGCACGGCGAGGAAGGAGCCGACCATGTCGTAGGAGTAGACCCGGGCGAGCGCCTCGCGGGGGACGTGGGTCTGCAGCGTCTGGTCCCAGGCGATGGCGAAGATCTCGAGCGCGACTCCGCCGAGGGCGAAGGCGAGGAGGAGGGCGGGGAGCGCCGGGAGGATCCCGAGGGCGGCGACCGGGACGGCCGTCACCGCCATGAGGGCGACGCCCGCCCCGAGCGCCCGGCGGGGCCGCCAGCGCAGCGCGATCACGGCCCCGATCACCAGGCCGACGGTCTGCGCGGCGATCACGAGTCCCCATGCCGCTCGGCCGAAGGACCGGTCGGCGACGACCGGGCCGAGGACCGTGGTCGCGCCGACGAACGCGGCGTTGACGGCGGTGAACTGCGCCACGACGATCCACACCCAGCGCCGGCTCGTGAACTCCCGCCACCCCTCGCGGAGGTCGGCGAGGACGGAGGCGCCCGGGCCCGAGCGGACCGTCCGCGGCAGCCGCATATGGGAGTAGAGGACCGCGGCCAGGGCGAAGCCCGCGGCGTCGACCGCCAGCCCCCACCCGGGACCCACCAGTGCGACGAGCGCGGCCCCGCCCGAGGCGCCGACGATGCTCCCGGCGTTCAGGCCCAGGCGGAGCAGGGCGTTGGCCGGGCGGAGCTCGCCGACCGGCACCGTCTCGGGGACGAGGGCGGCCGCGGCGGGCAGGCTCATCGCCGCGACGGCGCCGTTGAGCACGCTGAGCACGACCAGGGCCGCGACGGTCGCTGTCCCCGTGATCACCGTCACGGCGACCGCGGCCTGAGTGGCCGCCGCCGCGAGCGAGGTGCCGACGAGGATCACGGAGCGGGGGAGCCGGTCGGCGAGGACGCCGCCGAGCAGCAGGACGGCGACGTTGGCGAGGGAGCGCGCGGCGACGACGAGTCCGAGGTCCGTCGGCGAGCCCGTCAGGTCCAGCACGGCGAAGGCCAGGGCGATCGGAGCGACGGCGTTGCCGAGGACCCCGGTCGTGCGGGCGGCGAGGAGCCAGCGGAAGGGGCCGTGCGCGAGAGGACCGTGCGCCAGCGGCCCGCGCCCGTCGCGGGTCACGGCCGGCGGAGCGGGAACACGGCGGTCGTCATCGACACCGGCGAGGTACCGGGCGTCCTCGGCGGCCGGGCCGCCGCGTGCAGCAGCGCGGACGCCTCCCCGACGTGCCGCACCACCCGCCGCCAGACCTCGGGGTCGACCCAGAGCTCCGCGTCCGTCGAGAGCTGAGGACCGTCCGCCCGGCTCGACGAGCGCCGCCGGAGCTCCTCGATCAGGGCCTCGAGGTGCAGGTCCCGCTCCTCCTCCGGCCCGGCGTCCACTGACGCGGTCACGTCGAAGGGCCTTCCGGAGGCCTCGTGCCGGTACCTCTTCGCCTCGCCGCCCCGCAGGCGCACGGTCTCGACGACGGCCACGAGCCCGGCGCGCTCCAGCACGCGGAAGTGGTAGCTCGCCGTCGCCTGCGACAGCTGCAGCTCGCGGGCGGCCTCCGCGGCGCTCATCGCCGCTCCCGTCACCAGGGACAGCAGGCGGAGGCGGATCGGATGCGCGGTGGCGCGCAGCTCGTCGAGAGAGGACATGCGGCCATGGTGACCGGCGGCTCCCGCACCGTCAAACAGGGCTTTGGGGGTGGGGCGGCGCTCACCGGGCCGCTCCGGTGCACATCGGGCGGCGCTCGCCGGGCCGCTCTGACGAGCGATCCGGAGGGCCCACCGCTCTCCCCAGCGATCAGGGAGCGGGGCCCGGAGTCGTCCTCCGGGCCCCGTCGCTCAGACCTGGGCGGTGCCGCTGTCCTCGACCGGGCCGGACGCGTCCGACTCCTCGGTGATCTCGGTGTCGGTCTCGTCGGCGCGGTCGCGGAGCGCGTCGGCCATCGCGCCGGCGCCCTCGGCTCCGTGGTCGTGCTCGACCTGGTCGATCAGGCCGCCGAGCTTCTCGTCGTTGCTGGCGTCCTCGGCTCCGTCCATCACGGGGCTGTTCTGCTCGTTGTCGCTCATGGCGCTCCTCCTGGGTCGACCGGCCTCTGCGCCGGTGGTCCGACGCTACGCGCGCGGCCCGTGCGGTGCAGGTGATCGACGGGAATCGGCCGGTCCGCTATCGGGGTGCCGAGCGACGTTCCCGGCCATCCCCGAATCGAGCGGATATCGCTTTCCACCCTACGGAGAAGTGAGCGGATATCGCCTGTCGAATGAGCCCCTATCGCTTTCCGGCGAGGTGAACAGTTCTCTCAGAGAAGTGCCCCTCGGAGACCCTCCCTGCTATGATCGGGCGACTTCTGCACCAGGGACCGGGGGGTCGTTCTCGGCGGACGATCGATCATCCACACGCCTGTTATCTCGATCATCACCAGTGAAGGCGCGTATGGCTTCGTATCTCTTCGTCTGCTCCGGCGGCGGGCATCTCAAGGAGATGTTCGCGCTCTCGGGGCTCCTCGGAGTCGACCCGGAGGAGCAGCACTGGGCGACCGTCGACAGCGCCCTCAGCCGCACCCTCCTCGCCGACCGGCGCGTGACCCACCTCGCCGATCCGCCGCCCCGCGCCGTGGTGCCGGTGCTCCGCAACGCGATGATCGGCCGCTCCCTGCTGGCCCGCGGGTCCTTCGACGCCGTCTTCAGCACCGGCGCCAGCCCCGCCCTCTCCTTCCTGCCGCTCGCGGCCTCGCGCGGCATCCCCGCGCACTACATCGAGAGCGCCGCCCGCGTGCTCGGCCCGTCGATGACCGGTCGGATCCTCGCCCGGGTCCCCGCCGTCTCGACCTACACCCAGTACCGCTCCTGGGCCGACGACCGCTGGAGCTTCGGCGGCTCGATCTTCGACACCTACCGCGTCGAGGACGTCGTCCCGCAGCCGATCCGCCGCGCCGTGGTCTCGGTCGGCACGCAGGACGGCTACCCGTTCCCCCGCTTCTTCGCCGCGCTCGCGCCGCTGCTCGAGGGCGTGGAGGTGCTCTGGCAGACCGGAGCGAACGACGTCTCCGGGCTCGGGATCGACGGCCGCCACTCCGTGCCGCACGACGAGCTCAACGCCGCGATGAAGGCGGCCGACGTCGTCATCGCGCACGGGGGAGTGGGCACCGCGCTCAGCGCCATCGAGCAGGGCCGGGTGCCGATCCTGGTCCCGCGCCGCGCCTCGTTCGGCGAGCACGTCGACGACCACCAGGTGCAGATCGCCACGCGCCTGGCCGACTCCGGCCTCGCGGTCACCGTCGACATCGAGGGCCTCTCCCGCGAGACGCTCGAACTCGCCGCGGCGAGGCGGGTCGTCTCCGCCGATTCCGCCGTGCCCTTCGTGGTGCACGAGACGGCCGAGAAGTCCTCGAGCCTCTCCCGCCGACTCTTCCCCTCCTCCCGCTGATCCCCGCCCGAGCGACCAGACGTGATGAGAACGACATCCACGCGTCATCCGCGGCCCGTACACTCTCGAATGGGTTGGGGGGCCGGACGTCACTTCATGTGCGTCGAATTCGGAATGGTCGGCCGACTCGACACTGATGGCGAAAGCTCCGAAGGATTCTCGATATGACTGACACCCCGCGCGGCCTCTCGCGCCGCCTCCTGCTCGCCGCCTCCGCTGTCGGAGCCGCCGCGACCGCCTCCGCTCTCGTAGCGACCCCGGCGCTCGCCGCGCCGAACTACAGCGTGATCCCGAAGCTTCCGGGCGAGGTCTCGCGCCTCGACACCGCGTTCTCGAAGAACGGCAGGAAGCCTTACGAGATCATCGATGTGAAGATCGGCAGCGACTCCACCCGCCTCTTCGTCCCGCACTCGGCGAAGCCGAAATCAGGCTCCTCGGTGCCGGTCGCCTGGTTCTACCACGCCAGCGGCAGCGACTACACGTCGCTCTACTTCGCCTACAGGTACTCGGCCGATCCACTCGTCGATCTGGGCTTCGTCAGCATCTGCCCGAACTTCGGCGGCCCGAGCAACTACACCAACCCCACGGCGCTCGCCGTGCAGACGGCCGCCACGGCCTGGGTGCAGAACCTCTGGGACGTCCGCGCGAGCTTCCTCCGCTCGAACTCCGGCGGCGGAGCGATGATGTGCTGGGCCTACGCGAAGAAGATGGTGCCGAACATCTACGGGGCGTACCACGCCAGCAGCGTCTTCGACGTCGAGGACCTCGCGGCGCGCGATACCAGTCCGTCGAACCGCGTTCTCGCCGTGTACGGGGGAGACCGGGCGCTGATGCGCGCGACCAACCCCGCCCGGCTGCCGCAGGACGCGTGGAAGGGCATGCGTCTGCGCGTCAGCGCCGGCACGGCCGACCAGCTCGCTCCCGCCGAGCTCCACGGCGGACGCCTGCGTCGCCTGGCGCTCCCCGTCGCCAGGGAGGCGACGATCGCGTACCACAGCGGCGCCGAATTCGATAATGGTCACGTCGTACCGGAGTTCACCAACAAGGACTCGGTCGCGACCTTCCGCCGCTGGCTTCAGGAGGGCCCCGCCTGATCCGCGGCAGGACCGACGCGACCCCTCCTCCCCGGGGGTCGGCGCCAGGGTCGAGCAGTGGAGGAGGAGGGCACGGCATCGCAGGCGTCCCAGCCGCCGAGAGGCGGCTCGCGAGGGCATCGCGATCCTCATCGAGGCCGACGGGACCACTCCCGTGAGCGCCGCACCGCCCGCCCCCTCCTCCACCACTCCGCTCCGACGCCAGAAGGACTCCCTGACGTGATCGACATCCTCCCGCGACGACTCCTCGTCGGCGCGCTCTTCTCGGTCGCCCTGGTGATCGTCCTCGGGATGGGGTACATCTTCTCGACCCGGGAGCCGGCCACCGGCCTCCTGGTGATCGCCGCCGGAGTCGGCGGCATCGTCGGCGCCTACGTGCTGCTGCGGGTCCCCGCGCACTGGCTGCCGGCGATGGCGCTCGCGTTCTTCGCGCTCGTCCCGACGCCGCTCACCCCCTCGACCCTGACGTTCCGCATGACGCTCTGGGCCGTCATCCTCGTGATCTGGGCGATCCGGCGCGGGCTCGCTCCCGAGCTGTGGCGCGCCCCCGTCAAGGCGTGGACCCGCGAGCTCGTGCTCTCCCCGTGGCGGGCCGTGGTGATCCTCGCGTTCATCGCCCTCATGCTCTGGTCCGCCGTGGCGACGGTGCGCAGCTCCTACGCGACCGAGGGCGTCTCGTGGATGTTCAGCTTCGCGATCTGCGTGGGCGTGCCGATGCTCGTCTTCGACGCCCAGCGCGAGGCCGTGCTGCTGCGCAAGACGTGGGTGATCCTCTCGGGGCTGCTCGCCCTCTACGCCGCCCTCGAGCTGGTCGCGCAGAGCTCCCCGATCCTCGGTGCCGTCTACGGCGCCCTCGGCTACGAGCAGGACCAGCACTGGTCGCTCTACCGCGCCGAGATCACCTTCGGCCACCCGCTGCTCGCCGGCACCTTCCTCACGGTGGGCGCCGGTCTCGCGTTCGGCTCCTGGCTCCAGGGCTCCCGCAAGTCGGACCTGCTGCTGGGCATCCTGGCCTCGGGCGGCGTCGTCGCGACCGTCTCGCGCGGACCGATGGCGGCCATCGCCGTCGCAGTCATCGTCGCGCTCGTCGCCGTGGGCTTCCTCAACCCGAACCGCTCGCTGCTCCGGCCCGGCTCGATCCTGATCGCCGGGCTCGTCGCGGGTGTCGGAGTCCTGAACTTCGAGCCCGTCACCGCCCGCAACAACAACCTCGACGCCTCCATCTCGGCCGGCGCCCGCGACCTCGCGGTGACCGTGTCGCTGAAGGCGGCCGAGCTCACGCACTGGCTCGGCTCCGGAGCGGCGACGTCCGGCATCAGCGGCAGGCGGTTCTCGGACGTCGTCATCGAGAACTCGTTCCTGCAGCTGCTGATCAGCGTCGGCATCCCCGGCCTGCTGCTCTTCGTGATCATGGTGGCCGCGATGTTCGGCGCCACGCTCAGCCGTCGCGACGTCGGCCCCGCGGCCGGCCTGCTCGGCTTCATGGTCTGCCTCGCCGGCTACAACGCCATCGACGCGGTCCGCCCCAGCCACCTGCTCCTGGGCTTCCTCGTCATCATCTGCCTGAACCCGGTGCACGTCCCCGACTTCTCCAAGGGCATCCGGATGCGCCAGCCCCTCGGGGCGAGGATCTTCGACGCGCCGATGGCCGTCGGGATGCGGGGCGAGCGATGAGCCGCCTCGCCCGCAGGAACGACTCGTCGCCGGCCGCGCTCGTCGTCCAGCAGTCGCTCGCGCCGCCGGACTCGACCACGCAGTACGTCGACTCGATCGTCGACGGCCTGGCGCCCGGCGTCGAGCTGCTGTTCTTCTCCTGGCGCAGCGCCCTGCTCGCCGACTACGACGTGCTGCACGTGCACTGGCCCGAGCTGATGATCCGCGGCCGCAGCCCGCTGCACCGCTTCCTGCGCCGCCGCGCCCTCGACGTGCTGCTGGTGCGCCTCGCGCTCCAGCGCATCCCGCTCGTGCGGACGGTGCACAACCTGCACCCGCACGAGCTCGGTCCCGCCGCCGAGCGCCGCTCGCTGGCCCGGGTCGACCGCGCGACCGACCTGTTCGTCCGCCTGAACCCGACGACCGTCGCTCCCGGCCGGGCGCCCGCCGTCACCGTGCTGCACGGCCACTACCGCGACCAGTTCGCGCAGCACCCGCTGCCCGAGCGCGAGCACGGCCGCGTCCTCTACTTCGGCATCATCCGCCCGTACAAGGGCGTCGTCGAGCTGATGGACGTGTTCCGCGGCGTGGAGGACGACTCCCTCTCCCTGCACGTGGTCGGCAGCCCCAGCACGGGCCAGCGCGAGCTGGTCGAGGAGCGGGCCGCCCGCGACACCCGGGTGCGCACCACGCTCCGCCGGGTCGACGACGCCGAGATGGTCGACGAGATCGGCCGGGCCGAGCTGATCGTCCTTCCCTACCGCGAGATGCACAACTCCGGCTCGATCCTGGTCGCCCTGTCGCTCGGCCGGCCGATCCTGGTGCCTCGCACGCCCACCAACACGGCCCTGGCCGAGGAGGTCGGCAGCGACTGGGTGATCGAGTACGACGGCGAGCTCACCCCCGAGCTGATCACCGCCGCTCTCGAGCGCACGCGCACCCGGCCGCCGGAGGGGCTCCCCGCCCTCTCCGGACGGGACTGGGACGTGCTCGGACTCCAGCTCAAGAAGGCCTACGAGGGCGCGATCGCCACCAAGAAGGGCTCGACCCGATGACCGGGACCACGCAGAAGCCGTCACCGAGCCTCAGCCGCTCGGCGAGCCGCGGCGCCGCCGTCACCATCGGCGGGCAGGCGATCCGCATCGCCGTCCAGCTGGGCGGCATCGTCATCCTCGCGCGCCTGCTCTCGCCGGCCGACTACGGCCTGCTCGCGATGGTCACGGCGATCATCGGCATCGGCGAGATCTTCCGCGACTTCGGCCTCTCCTCCGCCGCCATCCAGGCGAAGGAGATCACGCCGGGCCAGAAGAGCAACCTGTTCTGGATGAACTCGGGCATCGGCCTCACCCTCACCCTGGTGGTCATCGCGGCCTCCTGGCCGATCGCCGCCCTCTACGGCGACGACCGGCTCCAGCTGCTGACCGTCGTGCTCTCCTCGACGTTCCTCCTCAACGGAATCTCGACGCAGTTCCGCGCCGACCTCGCCCGTCACCTCCGCTTCGTGAAGATCACCCTGGTCGACATCGTCGCCCAGGTGCTGGGCCTCGTGGTCGGCGTGCTGATGGCGCTCGGCGGCGCCGGCTACTGGGCGCTGGCCGGGAGCCAGATCGTGCAGCCGCTCATCAGCGTGCTGATGCTGGTCTTCATCACGGGCTGGCGTCCCGGCCGCTACCGCCGCGGCGAGGCGATGGGCCACTTCCTCCGCTACGGAGGCGGGGTCTTCGCGACCCAGGCGCTGACCTACGTGAGCAAGAACGTCGACTCCGTCATCATCGGCGCGCGCTTCGGCCCGGTCGACCTCGGCCTCTACAACCGCGCGTTCCAGCTGATGATGCTGCCGCTGCAGCAGTTGAACTCTCCGGTGCAGCGCGTGGCACTGCCCGTGCTGTCCAAGCTGCAGGACGAGCGCGAGCGGTTCCGCACGTTCATCCTCTTCGGCCAGTCGGCGATGCTGACGGCGATGGGCCTCGTGCTCGCCGTCCTCGGCTCCCAGTCCGACTCGGTCATCCGGATCCTGGTGGGGGAGCGCTGGCTCGCCTCGGTCCCGATCTTCCAGATCCTGCTCGTGGCCGGGTTCTTCCAGGCCACGGCGTACTGCTCCAACTGGGTGTTCCTCGCCAAGGGTCTCGTGCGCCAGAGCGTCTGGTACAGCCTGGCGACCCGCCCGCTGATGGTCGTCCTGATCCTGCTCGGCTCCAACTGGGGAGTGACGGGCGTCGCGGTCGCGTACGCCGGCTCGCTCGCCCTCACCTGGCCGACCGCGCTGATCTGGATCGGCCGCACCTCCGATGCCCCCGTCCGCGAGATGTTCACCAACGGCCTCCGCAGCGGCATCACGTTCGGATCGATCACGGTGGGCGCCTACTTCTCCACCGTCTGGATCGCCGCCGACCAGCCCGTCCTCCGCCTCCTCCTGGGCGGCGCCGCCGTCCTGGTCGGGGTCGGGCTCTGGATGCTGATCCTCCCCGCGTTCCGCCGCCAGATCCTCAGCCTCGCCGACCTGCGCCGCCACTTCCGCCGCAGCCGCCCGGCCGCCGCTCCGGCCCCGGCCACGGTCGACGCCATCAGCCCCACCGGCGACAGCGCGCTGGTCGACGGAGCCGTCACGGCCGGCATCCCCGACTCCGAGCGGCCTCCCGCCGCCGTTCCTCCCACCGAAAGAGATCGATGAAACTCAAGCTCGGCGTCGTCAAGTCCTGGAAGAAGGACTTCGTCACGACGACCCGCCTGCCCGCCCGACGCGACGCGGCGGTGCTCCGCGCCGCCCTCGCGGACCTCCGACCCGAGCCCGAGTCTCACCTCGTGATCGCCGCTCCCGGCAGCGGCAACATCGGCGACCAGGCCATGCTGGAGGCGTTCCTCGAGAACACCACCGGCCCCGTCGTGGTCGTCCAGCGCTACGCCGGCGACGTCGTGATCCCCGAGGAGCAGGCCGACCGGGTCGAGGTCGTCCCGCTCCCGCACCTGGTCTACGGAGTGGGCGACGCGCACGCCGCCGATCTCCGCGCCTACGCCGCGCTGATCCGCCGCGCGCGCTCGGTCTCGGTCGTCGGCGCCGACATGATGGACGGCAAGTACAGCCTCCGCGGCTCGGTCCGCCGCTCCCTGCTCGCGCAGGCCGCCGCCGAGGCAGGGGTGCCCACGCGCGTCCTCGGCTTCTCCTGGAACGCGGCGGCCCGCCTCGCCGCCCGCCGCTCCCTGATCGCCGCCTCCCGCGCCGGCGTCGTCCCGATGCTCCGCGACCCGCTCTCGGCGGAGCGCGCCCGGAGCATCGGCGTGCAGCGCGTCGAGGAGGTCACCGACATCGTCTTCTCGGCGCGCACCCGCGACCGCAGCTTCCGCGAGGGGCTGGGACTGCCCGAGGGCGTCCCCTTCGCGCTCGTGAACGCGAGCGCCCTCGTCGCCGGCATGGTCGACCAGGTGCCGGAGTACGAGCGCATCGTCGACCGCCTGCGCGCGGCCGGCGTTCACGTCGTGCTCCTCCCGCACGTCTCCCGCCCCATCGGCGACGACAAGGTGGCCGTCCGCGCGGTCGCCGAGCGCGTGGGAACCGAGGGCGTCACCGTCGTCGACCGCGTGCTCATGCCCGCCGAGATCCGCGGCCTCGCCGAGGACGCCCTGCTGACCGTCACCGGGCGGATGCACCTCGCGATCATGTCGCTCTCGCTCGGCGTCCCCGCGATCACCCTCGCCACCCAGGGCAAGGTCGAGGGCATCATGCGCCTCATCGGCCTGCCGCAGCTGTGCGTCGAGCCGGTCCCCGGCTTCGCCGACCGCGTCCTCCCGGTGATCGACCGCATCCTCGCGGAGCCGGGCGACGGCGGCGTGCGCGCCACCATCGACTCGGCCATGCCCGAGGTGCGCCGCCTCTCGGCGCTCAACACCCGCGGCCTCGGCGCGGAGGTCGTGCGATGAGCGCGGCGCAGGAGAAGGGACCGCGCATGCGGATCATGTTCGTCGTCACGTCGCTGCACGGCGGCGGGGCCGAGTTCGTCGCCCGCACCTGGATGGGCTGGCTCCTCGAGCAGGGCCACCACGTCGACGTCGTCACCACGTCGGTGAAGGGCACCGACGAGTACCTCCCCGAGGGCGCGGTGCTGCACCGCATCGGCGAGGGCAAGGGCCACGTCGGCAAGGCGCGGATGCTCAAGGAGCTGTTCCGCCGCCGCACCCCCGATGTCGCGGTCGCCCTGCAGGGCTACCCGAACATCGTGCTCCTGGCCTCGGCGGAGATGACCGCGAAGGCGGACCGCCCGAAGACCATCGTGAGCGAGCGCAACCTCGTCTCGCTCGGCATCCCGGGCTTCTCGAGGACCCAGAAGGTGCAGCTCGGGCTCGCCAAGACGCTCTACCGCCGCGCCGACCACGTCATTGCGATCTCGCACCCCGTCGCAGGCGAGCTCGTCGCCGGCTTCGGCGTCTCGGGCGAGCGCTGCACCGTCGTGCCGAACCCGGCGACCGCCAAGGTCGACCGCTCCCGCCAGGTCTCGCGCACCCCCGGCACCGCGGCGGGCCTGCAGATCGTGCTGCCCTGCCGCCTCGTCGTCCAGAAGCGCCCCGAGCTCGCGATCCTCGCGGCCGAGGAGCTGGAGCGCCGCGGCATCCCCGCGAAGGTCGTCTCCTTCGGCGGCGGCCCGCTGCTCGGCAGCATGAAGGCGGAGGCGACCGCGCGCGGCGTGGACTTCCAGGACATGGGCTGGGTCGAGGACTGGTTCCACCACTTCGACGAGAACGCCGTCGTGCTGCTCCCGTCGCTGCGCGAGGGCTTCGGCAACGTGCTGGTCGAGGCGGCCGCCGCCGGCGTCCCCTCGGTCGCCGTGTCCGGGGCGCTCGGAGTCGCGGACGCGATCGTCCCCGGCCTGACCGGCGAGCTCGCGCTCACCCCCTCCGCCTCCGACCTCGCCGACGCGCTGATCCGCGCGAGCGAGCTCGAGATCACCGGCATCGACCGCTGGCTCGACCGCTTCTCGCTGGAGTCCAGCGGCCGCGACCTCGAGACGGTGCTCCGCCGGGTCGTGGGGCAGAAGTGACCCTCGTCTCGGTGGTGGTCCCGGCGCACCAGGAGGAGGCGCACCTCGCCTCCGCCCTGGAGCGCCTGCTGCGGCAGACCCACGCCGAGCTCGAGATCCTCGTGGTCGACGACGCCTCGACCGACGGGACCGAGGCGATCGGCCGCGCGTTCGCCGAGGAGCACGAGCGGATCCGCTACCTGCGCCAGGACGAGAACCAGGGCGTCGCCGCCGCTCGCGAGCGCGCCGTCGGCGAGGCCGCCGGCGAGTGGGTCTGGCTGGTCGACGCCGACGACGAGTGGCCGGAGACCGCGGTCGAGGCCATGCTCGCGGCGGGGGAGGCGGGCCGCGCCGACGTGGTGGTCGCCCAGGCGGTCACGGTCGACGCCACCGGATCCACGCCCGTCGGCTCCCTGCGCGGCCCGCTCGCGCTCTCGGGCCGGGGCGCCTTCACCGCGCTCCTGGTCGGGGAGCTGACCGGGCACCTCTGGAACAAGCTGTTCCGCCGCGAGCTCTTCGACGGCATCGACTTCACGCGGATCCGCCAGCACTCGGACCAGGCGCAGGTCGCGCAGCTGCTCGCCGCGGCCGACGAGGTCGTCGTCGTCCCCGACTCCGTCTACGAGTACCGCCTCCGCTCCGGCTCGATCATCCGCTCGGGCGCGAAGCGCGCCGACTCGCTCGCCGGGCTCGCCGCTGTGATCGAGCGGACGGCCCGCGGGCTCGACCCGCGCCTCCTCGACTCGCAGGACTACTCCTACTACCGCGCGCGCTTCTCCCTGCTCTCCCGCTTCAAGGACGCCACCTCGGGCGCGCACAGCCCCGAGGAGGCCGACCGGCTCTGGCGGGCCGCGCACGACGAGGCGGGGCTCCGGCACCTGGTCGCGCTCGTGCGCCGGCGCGACCTGAAGCGCTCCGTCCTCTTCGGGCTCGCCGCCGCGGCGCCCGCGCTCTACCGTGCGGCGATGAGCGCCGGGAACGGACGCCGGTGACCGTCGTCTCCTCGGTGAGCGGAGAGGCCGGAGTGCGCTTCCCGGCAATCGAGTCCTCGTCACTATTCCGACGAATGTGCGGCGCAGACGGTACACCCTTAGTCTTGATCCTCGGTCGCATTCTGCGACCGAGCCTGCGTCCTTCTCTGAGCCTTGTTCACCTCGGATGGAATTCACGAGCGGTACGACCGGGCACAAGGGGGAGAGAATGAAGCTGCTGAAGCCTGCGGGCGGGGCCCGCCGCGAATGGGTGGATTTCGCCAAGGGTGCCGCCATCCTGATGGTCGTGTACTACCACACGTCGTTGTACCTCGGCGACATCGGGGTCGAGAACACTCTCGGCCGCATCAAGGTCGTGTTCGAGCTCTTCCCGATGCCCCTCTTCTTCCTGGTGTCCGGCCTCTTCGGCTCGCGCATCCGCACCTGGAGCTTCCCCGACCTCTGGCGTCGCAGGCTTTACCCGCTGCTCTGGCTCTACGTGGTCTGGTCCGTGATCCGCATGGCCTTCTACCTGGTCGTGCCGCTCGCGAACGGCGGACTCGGCGAGCTCCCCGCGACCGACCCGCTCAACCTGCTCCTGCTGTTCTTCTGGCCCAGCAGCAGCTACTGGTTCATCTACGGCCTCGTCCTCTTCACGCTCGGCGCGTGGCTCCTGCGCAAGGTCGACCACCGTGTGCAGGTCGCCCTCGCCGCGGTGATGGGGACGATGTTCACCACCGGTCTCCTCAACACGACCAACGTGGGCTGGAATCGCATCGGCGCCCTGTTCGTCTTCTTCCTGGTGGGCACGCTCTACTCGAAGAGGATCATCGACTTCGTCGAGCAGAAGGGGAGCCGCGCGTTCCTCTACGTCACTCCGGTCTTCGTCGTGCTGAGCGCGGTGCTCTTCCTCTTCCCGATCCGCTGGGTTCCGTTCCTCGCCCTCGCCGGCCAGATGGCCGCCGTCGCGATGGGCATCCTCGTGTCGCGGGCCCTCTCCCGAGTGCGATTCCTGAACTTCTTCACGATCTGCGGCGAGCGCAGCCTGCACATCTACCTGCTGCACCTCTACTTCATCGTGATCGCCATCACGATCCTGCGGGTGATCCTCCCCGAGGACCGCTCCGAGATCGGCGGCTTCGAGGTGCCGCTGCTGCTGGTCGTGATGGTGCTCGCGGTCGTCCTCTCGCTCTTCGTGACCCGCTACCTCTCGAAGGTCAAGTGGATCTACGTCCCCCCGGCCGCCCTCGGCGGCCCCGGCAAGCGGCGCAAGCCCGTGCCCGTCCCTGCGCGCGGCCCCGGAGTCGTCTCCGATCCCGTCGCGGTCCCGGCCGATGAGCCCGGCACCTCCCCCAGTTACGAGAAGAAGAGAGCGGAGTCCCACGAGTGAAGACGACACGAGCACGCAGAGCCGGAGTCCTGGCGGCCGTCGTGGCCGTCGCCCTCGGGCTGGCCGGCTGCTCCTCGCAGCCCGAGCCCGTCCGCACGCCCGACGGCTTCACGACGGAGAAGGCGATCGAGTACCGCTCGGTCGACGGCGTCTCGCTGAAGGCCGACGCCTGCCTCCCCACCGCGGGCGGCACCGACCGCCCCGCGCTGCTGATGCTGCACGGCGGAGGGTTCGTCGACGGCGCCCGCGACGAGGGCGGGATGACCGAGCTCTGCGAGTACTACGCCGAGCGCGGCTTCGTCTCGGTCTCCGTCGACTACCGCCTCCTCCAGGACAGCCGGTACCCCGGGCAGATCGAGGACGCGCAGGCCGCCGTGGAGTGGCTGCGCGAGCCCGCGCAGGTCACGCGCTTCGGCCTCGACCCCGCCCGCATCGGCGTGATGGGCAGCTCCGCCGGAGCGATCATCGGAGCGACCATGGGCACGCTCGGCGAGGGCTCCCTCACCGAGGGCTCGCGGGTCAAGACGGTCGTCGCCTTCTCGGCGGTCGCCGACATGACCGAGACCGGGATGTCGCTGGGCACGCCGGTGCCCGAGGCGAAGGAGCAGATCCTCTCCTACCTGGACTGCGACGAGATCGACTCGACGACCTGCCCGCAGAGCATCCCCGCGTCGCCGATCACCTCGGTCGACTCCACGGACGCCCCGCAGATCTGGCTGACCTCCGAGGACGAGCTCGTCCCGGTCGAGCAGGCCGACGCGATGCAGGTCGCCCTGCAGGACGCCGGAGTGGCGTCCGAGGTCGGCGTGGACGGCTCCGGCCACCACGGGCTCCAGAACAACACCCCGAACAACAAGAAGGCGATCCTCGCCTTCCTGCAGGCACACCTCTGATCCACCGCTCCCGCGCGAAACCTCGCGGCCGGTTCCGCGCAACGCGGACGACACATCACGACGCTACAGTCAGACCCCCTGCACTCCGGTGCAGTCGACGAAAGGGACACCACACACCATGACCTTGAACGGACTGTTCGCCGGCATCGGCCGGAGGTGGGTCTACATCGTCGCCTTCGCTCTGCTCGGCGCCGTGGCGGCCCTGGTACTCAACGCCGTCCTCCTCCCGCAGTACAAGGCGGACGCACGCGTGTACGTCGCGGTCTCCTCGTCCGGAGTCCTCTCGACCGCGGACCGGGTCGCGGCCAACAGCGCCGCCTCCCAGGCCACGGTCACCTCCGTCGCCCTCGGCACCTCGGACACCGTCCTGCAGGGCGTCATCGACGGCCTCGGCATCGACGAGCCCATCGAGGACTTCGCCAAGCGCGTGACCGTCCTCGCCGAGCCGGAGTCCGTGGTCATCACGATCTCGGCCACCGACCCCTCGCCCGAGCAGGCCGCGGTCATCGCGAACGCGATCGCCGCCCAGCTCGACGCGGCCGTGAAGGGCGCCGATCCGGCGACCACCACGAACGGCGTCGCCGTCCCGCAGATCCAGCTCCAGGTGCTCAGCCAGGCGCTCCCGCCGGAGCTGCCGGTCACCGGTGGCATCCTCGTCCTGCTCGCGCTCGGCATCCTCGGCGGCGCCGTGGTCGGCGTGGGAGTGGCGATCGTGATGACCGCCCTCGACCGCCGCCTCCGCAGCGGCGACGACGTCCGCTCCGCGATCGACCGGCCGCTGCTGGGCATCGTCCCGGTCAAGGCCACCAAGCTCGACGAGATGCTGAACTCGACCGAGATCCCGGCCCGCTACTCGGCCGTGGCGTTCGAGCTCTCCGCCATCGCGCGCACCCGCTCGTACTCCTCCTTCGCGATCGCCCCGGCGTCCGAGAAGACCCCGCACACCGCCAGCGCGGTGCTGCTCGCCAAGGCGCTGGCCGTGCTCGGCTCGTCCGTCGTGATCGTGGACGGCACCGCCGAGGGCTCGGCTCTCGCTTCCGCCTCGGGCGGACGCCCGGGCCTGCGCGAGGTGCTCGCCGGAGCCGCCTCGCTCGACGACGCGATCATCAAGCGCTCGACCGACCGCGTCGACCTGCTCCCCGCGGGCGGCGCCCAGGCCGGCACGCCGATGCCGACCGACGCCCTCCGCGCGCTGGTCGAGGAGCTCGAGAAGGTCTACGACATCGTCCTGATCGTCACCGGCACCCTCGGCGCGACCGAGCAGTCGCCGACCTTCCGCGGCGTGGCCGACGGCGCCGTCCTCGTCCTGATCGAGGGCAGGGTCGACTCGCCCCAGGCCGCCGCCGACGTGCACTGGATCGAGACCGCCGGCACCCCCGTGGTCGGCGCGGTCGTCCTGGCCCGCCACAAGCTGCAGAAGGCCCCCGCGATCGTCTGATCGCGTCCTCGCACGCTGCGGAAGAGCGCACCCCGGCCCCGGCCGCGGTGCGCTCTTCTGCGTCCGGGGACTGCGCCGCTTGTCCGGGGCAGGCCCGTGCGGGCTCTGCGAGGCCTGGCCGGCGCGTCCGTCCTCCAAGCCTCTCCAACGCCCGCCGTGGCCGGACCGGACCCTTCTCCGTCCCCTGCGAGCCCGCTCACCCCGCGAGTCCTCACGAGTCGCGGTAGTCGCGCGCGAGCACGCCGACTTCCGCGGACTCGAGAGGAGGCGGCGTCCCCGTCCTAGGCCAGCGGGCTCTCCGGGGCGGGCCCGTGCGGGCTCTCCAGGGCATGGCCGGCCCCTCCGGACCTCCTCCGGCCTCTCCAGCGCCCGCCGTGGCCGGACCAGGTGCCTCACCGGCTCCCGGGAGCCCGCTGAGACCGCGAGGCCGCAGAAGTCGCGGTACCCGCGCGCGACTCCGCCCACTTCTGCGTGCTGGAGAGGCGCGGGCGCGTCAGCCGGGCTCTGATCGCGTCACCGTCCGACCGGCCCACTCCTGCGGCCCCGGAGACGCCGAGCGCCCGCCCGCGCCCTCGCGAGTCCGCGGTGGTCGCGGTCGTCGCGCGCGACTCCGCCGGCTCCCGCGTGGTCGGCGGGAGGCGGGCACACGCAGAACCGCCGCCGTCGAGGGGACGACGGCGGCGGTTCTGCGCGCGGGGAGCGGATCAGGTCACGGCGTGCAGGCCACGTTCCCGATCAGGTCCTTCCCGGAGTTGGAGCAGCTCAGCGTGTTTCCGCTGGTGGACCAGTTGGACGGCTGGTGGAGGTAGACCACCGCGTTGCTGGTCTTCAGCGCGAGGTTGCCGCTGATGGTGTTGTCGTTGCCCGAGCCGTCGGCGCGGGTGATCACCTGGTAGCCGTAGGTGGTGGTGCCCGCGGCGGAGTTGCCCGCGGCCAGCCAGCTGTTGCCCGAGACCAGGATCAGCGAGACGACGTCCGAGGCGAGCCGCGATCCGCCGAGGACCGTGTTCCCGATGATGTCGCCGTCGAGGGTGCCCTCCTTGGCCTCGATCGGCTCGGCGCCGGTGTCGCTGATCGCGTTGTCGACGACCGCGATGCGGGCCGTGCGGTCAGGGTTGCAGCTGTTGTACTCGCACCAGTTGCGGTCGGAGGTGCCGACGTAGACGCCCTCGCCGTACTTGGCGGAGACGAGGCCGGTGCGGCGGATGGTGCTGCCGACGATCAGGGAGTCGGTGGTCTGGTTGCGGAAGTGGACCGCCTCGTAGCCGATCTCGCTCACCGTCAGGCCGGCCATCTGGACGCCCTTGCTGGCGAGCACCTGGATGCCCTGGAAGGAGCTGCGGACCGAGAAGCCCACGAGGTGCACGTCGCTCACCGTGTTCAGGATGAGCGCGGTACCGCTCGAGGTGGATCCGGAGGTGAGGACCGCGTTGGGCGAGCCGCAGATCCAGATCGACCCGGGCTGGGCGGCGGTGCCGCGGAGGGCGAACTTGCCGGTGTAGACGCCGTCGGCCAGGCGGATGACGTCGCCGGACGAGGGGTTGGTCAGGGCCGTGACGAGCTGCGCCGAGGTCGACACCGTCTTGGTGGCGGCGGGGCAGTCGAAGGCCGCGAGCAGCGAGGCGCGGGAGGCGAGGAGGTCGGCCGTGGTGGTGGCCGACTCCTTCAGCCGCGAGTCGCGGCCGGCGTCGTCGGTCGCCGTGACGGTGTACGTGTAGGCGCGTCCCGCCTCGGCGGTCTCGTCGCGGTACTGGCGCACCGGGTCGGCGACGGTGCCGACGACCGTGTCGCCGGAGCCGTCCTCGTTCGAGCGGTGCACGTCGTACGAGACGACCCGCGAGCTGAAGGGCGCGTCCCAGGCGACGGTGTAGCCGTCGGTCAGGGGGGAGAGCTCCACGGCGTCGGTCGCGAGGCCGTCCTCGGCGAGGACGAACGCGTCGATGATCAGGTTCTTGTCGGTCGACTGGGAGTTCTTCGTCCCCGTGTAGGAGATGGTCACGGTGTGCGTGCCCTCGGCGAGGTCGGTCGTCTCGTAGACCGGCACCTGGTACTGCGCGGTCGAGCTGTAGCGGTCGACCTTGGTGACGGGTCCGCCGTCGACCGAGACCGCGGCGATGCCGGAGGAGGAGGTCTTCCGGCTGATCCAGCGCCACGACGTGCCGACGAAGGTGAACTTCACCGATCCGGCGGAGGTCAGGTACTTCATCCCGCCGCCGCTGTCGCCGCCCGCCATCGATCTCCACGAGCCGGTGTACTGCAGCGCGGGGTCGGTCTCCTGCACGAGGAGGCTGGTCGCTCCGGAAGGATCGAGCACGGGGCCGTCGTCCTCGCCGCCGCCGGTCTCGTCGGTCGGCTCCTCGGTGGCGGGAGTCGCGCGGGTGATGTCGAACGCGTCGATGACCAGGTTCTTGTCGCTCGCGGAGCTGTTGGCCGTGCCGCTCCAGGCGATCTTGACCGTGTGGACGGTGTCGGCGAGGTCCTTCTTCGTGAACACCGGGACCTGGTACGCCGTGGTCTTCGTGTACCGGTCGACCGAGGTGCTCGCGCCGTCGACCGTGACGGTGGCGATGCCGGCGGAGGCGGTGGTGCGGCTGACCCAGCTGAAGCCGGTGCCGCGGAAGCTGAACGAGACGGAGCCGGTGCTGTTGAGGAACTTGATCCCGCCGCCGCTGTCGCCGCCCGTCATCGTGCGCCACGAGCCGCTGTAGGTCAGCGAGGAGTTCGTCTCCTGGATCCGCGTGCTCTGCCCGGCGCCCGGGTCGAGAGTGGCCGCGGAGGCGGCGGGCGCCGTGAGGGGGGCGACCAGGATGCCGAGAGCGGCGATCAGTGCGGTGGTGAGGGAGAGGCGTGCGCGTCGTCGGCGAGGGCGGGTCGGGTCTGGCGTGGTCTGAGGATTCACGATCGGCTCCGGGTCTTCGAGGGGGCGTCGGGGGCGGTTCGAGGGGGCTGCTCAAGGGGGTGGTGCTGGTCCTCCCGACGCTATAGACGGGCCTTGCGACTGATGGCTGGATGAGACGGATTCAGGTTGTAGTACCCCATTCGGGCGTGGTGGTCGGGCCTGTATCAGCGATTCCGCTGAAGGACTGGCGGACCGCCGCGCATGCGTGTATACGGAACGGTCACACGCGCTGTCGACGACGGATCGGAGGGCGGATGTCGGATCGGGAGGGGACTCCGGGAATGCCCGTCCGCGGAATGGACGAGGGGGAGTGCTGCTCGGTCGAGGAACGGAGACCCTACCCGGCGACTCTGGACACGGCCCCGGGCCGGGCCGCTGGGCGAGAGAATTGACCGGGCGTTCACCGGGCCGACCCCTCGCCGAAACACTGCGATGATGGGCTCTCCACTGGTGATCGCCGTCGCACCCGCGTCGCGGATCACCCGCCGCGGGCGAGCGGCGGTCCCGACGAGAGGGAGGACGCGATGGACACGGCCACGACCGCGACCGGCGACCGCCCGTCCACCCCGCCGTCCCGGGAGCGCCCGAGGCGCCCCCGGGTCCGCGCTCGCACCGTGATCGGACGGCTCCTGCTCGTCCCCCTCGTGGTGCTCGCCCTCTTCGGCGCCGGGATCCCGCTCTACGTCACGCCCCCGATCGACCCGATCCCTGAGCAGGCGGACGCGGTCTTCGTGCTGGGCCCCTCCACGAGGGCACGAGTCGAGTTCGCCCGCCGGATCATCACCTCCGGGGCGACGGACACGATGGTGCTCTCGGTCGGCCCCGGCGAGATGAACGCTCCCTACGAGGCCAAGAAGTACAAGAAGTGCAACGAGCCCGGCGGCGACGTCCTCTGCTACTCCGCCGACCCGCTCACGACCCAGGGAGAGGCCCGGCAGCTGCGCGACATGGCCGAGCAGTACGGCTGGGACCACGTCATCGTGATCACCAACGCCTCCCACCTCGTGCGCGCCGAGATGATCATCGAGCGCTGCTACTCCGGCGAGCTCTCGATGGTGCCCTCGGGCGAGCCGATGGGCCTGGACTACCTGGTGAACCAGTACGTCTACCAGACCGGCGCGTTCCTCAAGGCCTTCCTGGTCACCAACGGCTGTTGACGCGAGCACTCCTCCTCGAGCCGCCGAGCCCGCCTGCGCTAGTCTGCCCGGGGCGCCATCGGCCCCGAGCCCGCTCCTGCGGAGCCCGGCCGGCCCGGCCCACGACGGCAGCGCGGCAGGAGGATCGACCGGGGAGACCCGCGACGCTCCCCGCTCCGCACCGGTCACCCCCACGCGAACCCCTCCGAAAGGCCCGCCCGTGACACCTGCCCGATCGATCTTCGCCGTCGGCCGCGGCCAGTACGAGAACATCGGCGACATCATCCTGCGTCGCCAGCTCCTCGACTGGCTCCGCGAGTCGGGTCCGCTCCACGTCTACGTGGGCCACTCGCCGTGGGGCTACGACGACGGCCTGCGCCTGGGCCCGGACGACACGGTGTACCGCTCGCTCCTGCGCTGGTACGCGGCGCTCGCTCGCGAGGCCCTCGCCGGCCGGGCGAACTCGGTGTTCAAGCCGGGAGAGATCCAGCTGACCCTGATCGGGATGAAGGAGCACCTCGTGATGCTCCCGGGCATCGCCCTGGTGCGCCTCGGCGGCGGCCGCGTGATCCGCGCCGGCGTGGGCACCCGCAACTTCGCCCCGCTGCCCCGCGCGATCATGTGGCCCTCGATGGCGCTCTCGAGCTACACCCGCTGGCGCGACGACAAGACCGCCGGCTACATGCGCGTCGGCGCCGCCATGCCCGACCTCGGCTACGGCGAGGGCTCGAGCGACGCGGAGCTGACCGCGTTCGCCGCGCAGCCCGACGAGGAGCGGCGTGTGCTGGTCCTCTCCCTCCGCGAGGACCACGAGGTGGACGCCCGCCCCTATCCCGAGCAGGAGTGGCTGGCCGCGATCAAGGGCTTCGCCGAGCGCGAGGACCTCGACATCGTCGTGGTCACGCAGGTCGCCGTCGACGCCGAGCGCTCCCGCCGTCTCGCCGCCGACCTCGACGCGGACATCCTCGACTGGGATCCGGCGCACACCCACGACGAGCACGAGATCCTGCTGCGCGAGCTCTACCGCACGGCCCGCGTCGCGATGAGCGACCGCCTGCACGTGATCATCATGGCGTTCACCGAGGGCGCCGCCCCGGTGAGCCTGCAGATGGACGGATCGACGAAGGCCTCGCGCCACTTCGAGACCATCGGGATCCACGACGTCACGGTCGACATGTCCCGGACGACCCCGGCCGCCGGCGTCGAGACCTTCTCCGCCGTGGTCGCCCGCCGGAGCGAGCTGCTCGAGAAGCTGCTCGTCGCCCGCGGACGCCTCCGCGGCGTCCGCGACGACATCCAGGCGCTGCTCGCCGTGCCGCCCCGCAGCCGCCCGGCCGCCGCGGCAGCCCCTGCCGGCCCGAAGACGCGGGTGTACCACGTCGGCCGCAGCGGAGAGGTCCCCGGAGGCATGACGCAGGTCGTCAACGGGTACCTCCGCTGGCCGTTCGAGCGCTCGGACGTCCGGGTGATCTCCTCCCGGACCGCTCCGGGCGAGCACGTCGCCGCGGCCCGCCTGGCCGCCGGCGCCGCCGCCCGCATCGTCGCGATCGCGCGCCGGGAGCCCGGCGCCGTGATCGTCGTCCACCTCTCGGAGCGCGGCTCGTTCCTCCGCGAGGGGTCCCTCCTCCGCCTCGCGCACCGTCTCGGACTGCGCACGGTCGCCCACCTGCACGGCAGTGAGTTCGCCGCCTTCACCGCCGCGCACCCGCGCCTGGTGAAGGACGTGCTGCGCAGCGCGGACGAGATCATCTCGCTCTCGGAGGAGACCTCGGCGATCTGCCGCCGCTACGTCCCCGCCGAGCGCGTGCACCTCGTGCCCAACGCGCTCGAGCAGGGCACCCCGCGCGAGAAGACCCGCACCGTCGTCTTCGGCGGCGTCGTCAGCCACCGCAAGGGCGTCGACGTGCTGCAGAAGGCGTGGGCGCAGGTCGAGGGCAAGGAGGGCTGGCGCCTGCTTGTCGCCGGTCCGATCCGCGAGCCGGAGGTCGTCGACCGCGGCGTCCCGGGGATCGAGTTCCTCGGCTCGCTCGAGAACGCCCGCCTGCTCGCCCTGCTCGACGAGGCGTCCATCGCCGTCCTGCCCTCGCGCGACGAGGCGATGCCGATCTTCATCCTCGAGGCCCTCGCCCGCGACGCGGCCGTCGTCTCGACCGCGGTCGGCGGCATCCCCGAGGTCCTCGGCGACGGCTGCGGCCGCGTGGTCGCGCCCGGAGACGTCGAGGGCCTCGCCGCCGCGCTGACCGAGCTCATCACCGACGAGGACGCCCGGGCCGAGGTCGTCGAGAAGGCCGGGGCGCGCTTCCGCGAGCGCTTCTCCGCCGACGCCGTGTTCCCGCGGGTCGAGGAGGTCTGGCTCGGCTGAGCCGCCTGCGACTTCGCCCCGGATCGCGCCCCGGGCCCCGCTCCGGGCCTGGGCGGAGCCGCGGGAGCGTAAAATCGCTGGAGTCCGCGTCGCCGTGCCGTCGCGCGCCCAGCCGTCCGCTCCCGGACGCCTTCTCCCTCCATCCCAGAGAGGCTCGACCGTGGCCATCGCCGCCGACTCCGACCGCCGCCTGTGGACCCTGCCCCTCGCGCGCGCCGTGATCGCGGCGGTCGCCGGCTGCGTCGTCACCTTCTCGCCCGACCACGGGCCCGCCTTCGGCCTCGCCGTCTTCGGCGGCTTCGCGATCGCGACCGGCGCCGTCTCGCTCGCCCTCGGGCTCCGCAGCTGGAGCGGCCGGGCCCGCCCGCTCGCCCTCGGCTCCGCGGTGCTCACCCTGGTCGCCGGAGTCGCGGCGCTCGTCGCGCTCCCGGTCGCCAACCTGCTCTCCTTCGTCGCCCTCGTCGCCGGCTGGGCGCTGCTCTCCGGCTTCCTCGAGTTCTCGAGCGGCCGCCGCGGTCAGGGCCTCGCCGCCCGCGACTCCGTGATCGTCGGCGTCGGCACGATGCTCCTCGGCGCCGCCTTCGGACTCCTCCCGCCCCACCCCGTCGTCACCGTCGGCCTCCTCGGCGCCTACGCCGTGATGGTCGCCGTCTTCCTCGCCATCGCGGCGTTCTCGCTCAAATGGGCCGCCGGCGCCGACGCAGCCACCGGACACGATCCCGTCGCCCCCACGACACCGACCTCCGGAGGAGACCGATGACCGCCGAAGGCCAGCAGCCCGACCCCGCCTCTCCCGCCGACCGCGCCTCGGCGGCCGACTCCGCCCCGGCGCGCGACCCCGGCGAGTTCACGCCCCGCACGTTCCAGCCGACCCGCAAGGACCGCCTGCGCCCGCTCGAGCTCATCGGCTTCTCCGCGGTGATGGCGGCCTTCGTCGGCCTGGTCGTCATGCTCTCGACCCGCGAGCCGGTCGTCGCGCTCATCTCGTTCGGCGTCGCCTTCATCGTCGTGCTCGTCGCGATCGCCATGTTCTCGCTGACCTTCAAGCCGGACGAGGCCGAGATCGCGGACATCGACGAGCAGGACTCCGCTCACTAGGCGAGGGACGGCTCCGCCGCTCCCAGTCGACCGGGAGCACGCCGCGCGGGCGGATAGTCCCTTCCGCCGCGCATGCTGATGGAGCAGCCCGGAGGGCGTCTCGAGATCCCGCCTGCGCACGCGGGCGCCGCTTCCGCGTCGGTGGTCGCGCGTAGCGTGCGGAGGGTGGCGGAGGCGATCGGGCGGTGGTGGCAGCGGCGGCGGTTCTCGCGCGGCGCCGACGTCCCCTACGCGGTCGGCACCTACCGGGAGGCGTGGGCGTCCTACCCCGTCCTGGTGCGGCAGTACCGCCCCGAGTACAACGAGGGCATCGTGCTCAGCCAGATCCCGCCCGCGGCCGACGTGTACCTGTGCTGGCTCTGCGACGCCGGGCATGTCTTCGTCGCCACCCCCGAGGAGCAGCGCCACCGTCCCGGCCGGGAGCGGCGCCGCTCCTCCTGGTGCCCCGACTGCGCCGAGCTCGCCTCGCCGCGCCTGCCCCGGGCCGCGCCGATGATCGGCGGTCGGCTCGCCGAGGTGCTCGCGCCGACGTCCGCCCCCGGCGACGGCTCCTTCGTCCTCCTGGCGCCGCCCGCCGTGATCGCGCGGGGGCTCCCGACGTCCGCGTCGCCCACCGGCCGCGGGTCCGCGTCACCCGCCGACCCGAGCGGATCCGCGCCCGCCGCGTCGTCGACTCCTCCGTCCGCTCGATCCACCCCTCCAACTGCCGCCGCTCCGGCCGCGCTCCCGTCCGCCCCTCCCGCCGCCGCCTCGGCCGTTCCGGCCGCGGTCCCGTCCGCCGGCCCCGCCGCCCGCCCGGCGCGCTCCCGACCACGGCCCGCCCGCGTGTGCCCGAAGACGCCGGACCTCCCCGTCGGCGAGCCCTTCGCGAGCCGGTGCGCGCCTCCTCCCGCCTCCGCCGTCGAGGCCCGGCTCCGGGCACTCCTCGCCGAGCGGCTCGTCTTCGACCCGGCGCACACGGCGGTCCGTCTGAAGCGGCCGTTCTTCGAGCACTGCGAGGCGTGGCCCGACCTGGTGCTCGGCGAGCTGCGCGTCGCGATCGAGTACGACTCCACCGGCCGTCACGGACTCGAGCACGTCGGGCACCGCGAGGAGGCCGACCGGCGGAAGGACCGCGCGCTCCGCTCCGCCGGGTGGGAGGTGGTGCGCATCCGCACGGGGAAGCTGCTGCCGCTCGGCCCCCACGACCTGGTCGCCACGGGAGTCACGGCCGCGCTGGCGGACCGTCTGGTCGACCGGCTCCGCGATGTCCGCGGTCCGCTGCTCGTCGACGCCTGGGGGCGCTGAGCGCGTCGTGCGGCGGCTGCGGGACGGTCCTCGGGGGACCCGTCCCCGGCGCGCCCTCCCCGGCACTCCGTCGCGGTGTCCGGCTCGGCGGAGCGGGACCCGTGGATGCAGTGCCGGCGAGTGGGAACCGTCGAGTGGGAGCCGGCGAGTCGGAGCGGTCGAGTCGTCGCCGCCGGCTCGCAGCCGACGCGTCAGAGCCGCAGGGCCAGCGCCTCGCTGCGCCAGCGGCGGTGCAGGGCCCAGGGGTCGGGCTCCCCGGCGCGCACGGTCTCGATGTGGGCGTCGAGCACGGGGCTGCGCGCGAACCACTCGGTGCGCTCCAGGCGCTCGTCGGCGAACTGGGCGTGCCGGTGCTGCTCGAGTGCTCGCCCGCCGCGCTCGAACGCGAGGAGCTCCTCGTGCCGGAGCCGGTGGAGGCGCTGCCGGGGATTGCCGCTGGTGCCGATCTTGATCCGCTCGCCGAAGCGGATGTAGTAGACGACGTCGACCCGGGGCGGCGGGAGCTCGCCGTCGGGAGCATCGCCGAGCCGCCACTCGCAGGCGGCGCAGAGCCAGGCGGAGGGGAGCCGGACGCCCAGGCGGGACCCGCACGCCGCGCACGGCGAGGGCAGGGCGTCGATCACGCCGTCCTCGCGGGCGACCCAGTCGTGCGCGAGCTCGAGGTGCGCCGCGCAGAGCGCGAGGGGGGCGCCCGTCTCGGCCGAGGAGGCGCACCCTCCGATCGCGCACGCTGACATGCCGCCGACGCTAGGTGCGACCCCCGACATCGCGCCGCCGTCGACCGCGCCGCCGCGAGCACGCAGGAGTCGGAGTGCTCGCTCTCGAGGACGGCGGCACCCGCGCGCTCGCTGCCCGGCGGATCAGCTCAGGCGGTCGACCAGCGACGAGGCGAGGCCCGTGTAGCCGCCCGGCGTCAGCGCCAGCAGGCGCTCCTTCGCCGCGTCGCCGATGTCGAGACCCTGCACGAAGACGGCGAGGTCGTCGGCACCGAGGCGCTTGCCGCGGGTCAGGTCCTTCAGCAGCGCGTACGGGTCGGTGATCGAGGAGCGGCCGGCCGCCACCTCTGCGCGGATCACCGTCTGGATCGCCTCGGCCAGCACCTCCCAGTTGCCGTCGAGGTCGGCGGCGAGGGCGGTCGGGTCGAGGTCGATCTCGAGCAGGCCGCGGGCGATGTTGTCGAGGGCGAGGAGGGAGTGGCCGAACGCGACGCCGATGTTGCGCTGCGTGGTCGAGTCGGTGAGGTCGCGCTGGAGGCGCGAGGTGACCAGGGTCTGCGCGAGCGAGTCGAGCAGGGCGCTGGAGAGCTCGAGGTTCGCCTCGGCGTTCTCGAAGCGGATCGGGTTGATCTTGTGCGGCATCGTGGACGAGCCGGTCGCCCCGGCCTGGGGGATCTGCCGGAAGTAGCCGAGCGAGATGTAGGTCCAGACATCGGTGCAGATGTTGTGCAGGATGCGGTTCGCGTGCGCGGCCCTGCCGTAGAGCTCGGCCTGCCAGTCGTGCGACTCGATCTGGGTGGTCAGCGGGTTGAAGACGAGGCCGAGGGAGGTGACGAACTCCTCCGCGAGGGCGGGCCAGTCGGTGCCGGGGTCGGCGGCGAGGTGCGCGGCGAACGTGCCCGTCGCTCCGCTGAACTTGCCCAGGTACTCCGTCGCCTCGATCTGCGCGACGACCCGCTCGAGCCGGTACGCGTAGACCGCGAACTCCTTGCCCATCGTGGTCGGGGTCGCGGGCTGGCCGTGGGTGCGGCTGAGCATCGACTCGTCGCGGTAGCGGACGGCCAGCTCCCGGAGCGACGCGACGACCGAGCGCAGCTTCGGCAGCCAGATCTCGCCGACGGCCTGGCGGACCACGATCGCGTAGGAGAGGTTGTTGATGTCCTCGCTGGTGGCGGCGAAGTGGGTGAGCTCGGCGATGCGCTGCAGTCCCAGCTCCTCGAGCCACTGGCGGACGAGGTACTCCACGGCCTTCACGTCGTGGCGGGTGCGGGCCTCGAGGGCGGCCAGCTCGTCGATCTCGGGCTGGCCGAAGTCGCGGGCGCGGCGGCGCAGCTCCTCGGCGGTCGCCGCGTCGACGGGCTCGGAGCCGAAGAGGCGGCGGTCGGTCAGCGCCAGCAGCCACTCGACCTCGACGTGCACCCGCGCGCGGTTCAGCCCCGCCTCCGAGAGGTACTCGCCGAGCGACGAGACGGCACCGCTGTAGCGGCCGTCGAGAGGGCTCAGCGGCTGGGTGGGGAGCGAGGTCATGCGGTGGTGCCTTCCGGTTCTCAGGTGTCCTGCGCGAGGGCGGCGCGCGCGTCGGTGGAGTCGGGGCGGACCGAGCGGTTGCCGCGCAGTCCTGGTTCGATCTGGGCGAAGAGGGCCCGGCAGGCGCGCTCGATGAGCGCGAGCACCGAGTCGAACGCCGCCGCATCGGAATAGTAGGGGTCGGGGACGTCGCCCTGCGGGGAGAGGCCGGGCTCGAAGTCGAGCAGGCGGCGGATCTTCTGCCGGTCGACCTCGGTGCGCGCCCAGGAGCGCAGCGCGCGCTCGTGCCCGTGGTCGAGCGCGACGACCAGGTCGAACTCGGCGAAGCGGGACGGGTCGAAGAGCTGGGCGCGGTGGCGGCCCCCGTCGAAGCCGTGCCGCTCCAGCGCCGCGAGGGCGCGGCTGTCGGCGTGCTCGCCGAGGTGCCACTCGCCGGTGCCGGCCGAGCTGATCTCGATCGCGGAGCCGAGCCCCGCCTGCTCCGCCAGGGAGCGCAGCACCACCTCGGCCATCGGCGACCGGCAGATGTTGCCGGTGCAGACGAAGCACACGGCGAAGGCCGAGGGCGCAGGGGAGTCGGGGGTCACCCGCCCATCATGGCGCACCGCGGCTCCTCCACAGCAGGCCGATCGCGGCCGCCGTCCACCGATGGCGCGCGCGGCCTCCCGGGCGGCGGCGGCGCGGCCGATGCTGACTGCCGAGCCCGCGGTGTCAGTCCTGACGGCGGCGGAGGAAGGGGCGCAGGAGCAGGCCGATGAACCAGTTCACCAGGGCGAGCACGAGGGCGCCGAGCACGCCCCACCAGAAGCCGTCCACGACGAGGCCGAAGCCGAAGAGGCCGCTGATCCAGGCGGTCAGGAGCAGCAGGAGGCCGTTGACGAGGAACGAGACCAGGCCGAGCGTCAGCACGTACAGGGGGAACGCGACCACCCGCACCACTCCGCCGACGACGGCGTTGACGACGCCGAAGATCACCGCCACCAGCAGGTACGTGAGGACAGCCGCGGCGGGGCCCTCCTCGTACGGGTCCACGCGCACGCCCGCCACGACCAGGGTCGTGAGCCAGATCGCGACGGCGTTGGTCAGGAGGCCGAGGAGGAGTCTGCTCATGCCTCCACTATCGCCGCAGGCGGGGCGGGCCGCGAGCCGGGGCTCAGGTGAGGGGCCCGCCGATGGTCGGCTCGGGCGCAGGAGTGCAGAGGCGGGGGTCGTCGGCGCAGGTCCGCGGAGGGAGCACCGCGGTGGGCTCGGGCTGCGGCAGGGGCTCCGCCGTCGGCTGCGGGGCCTCGGTCGGCTCGGGGG